>JBMLPC010000061.1:0-9418 GCA_049242305.1 Aquiluna sp.
CTCCGGTGATGATGATTCTCATTAGATTCTTAGAAGCCTTTCGATATCGCCAAAGACTTCCATGCCAGAAGTAGTTGCTGTTGATTCAAGCAGAACCTGTCTATCTTTGGTGTGTTTGACTTCAACCACTCCATCTAATGTTTCTTCCACCCTTTGGTGCATTGCTTCTCTGAGAGGTGCGTGAAGAAGGCCGCCACGTTTTCTTTCGGCTTTTAGTTCTAGCTCGCCGGATGGGCCTGAGACTTTCCAAGAGATGTGGCTGTCGTCAATCTTTAGGTTTTCTTCTTTGGCTCCGTTATAGGTGGTCCAGGAGTAGAGCTTTCCGCCATGGTGAAGACCGAGGATGAATCCTCTGAAGGGTTTTCCTAGCCACGGAATGATGGCGGCTGATCCAATTAGTGATGCATCGTCATAGTTCTTTAGGTGGTTGCTGTGAAGCCAGATGTAACCACTGGGGAAGTTTCTGCCCCAGTCCTTTTCGATGTAGCCCTTGCCGTTTGAAAAGCTATGTTGTTTTCCTTCAACTTCTAATTGTCCTTCTAATTGATGAGAGAAAGACACAATGCCGTGGAAGCACTCCATGAATGGAACTAGGCCATACCAACCCATGATGCCGGGGGAGGCAAGCGTGACTGGCCAGGGCTTTAGATCTGTTGTGATCTTGAGTTCACCCTTTAGTTGGGGGAGATTGAGTGTTACCTGATTTGATGAGAAGTGATTGTCGCCAACTTTCACATCAAAGCTGGTTTCTGATGCTTTGAAGGCTTCTACTGGATATACGTGATACCAGCTTCGGCCAGTTGAGCCATCAAGAACTTGAACGAATGCTTCGTCTCTGCTTGATCCACCAAGGCCTCTGAAGATGCCGGGGATGACTGCCCACTTCTGGGATTGGTCTTCAGAAACGATTTTGAAATACCAACCCTCAAAGTAGTTTCTGGTTTTGCCATTGCCATGAAAGCCTTCGGGATGCTGGATTCCTCTGAGGTAGCTGGCTGGAGTGCGCATAAGTAGAGGGTAAGTCAGTTACTAGACTTAAGCCACTAGGAGCCGAGGTGATAGTTGGACGCCAAAACCAGGCTCACAATCAGGCTGGGCATCACCCAAATCATTAGCTGGGGATCTGGTTTCTACATCCCGGCTGTTCTTGCGGTTCCCATCTCCGCTTCCCTTGGTATTTCAACCGAGCTGTTCTTCTGGGCCTTTACGGTTTCCTTGTTGGTATCTGGTTTGATTGGTCCTCGCATTGGTAAGGCAATTGACAAACTCGGTGGCAGGAAAGTGCTTCCCTTTGGGTCGATTTCTTTCTTCCTAGGTCTTGTTCTGCTGGCTACCGCTAGGGAGACCAATCAGCTGTTTGTTGCTTGGTTTCTGATCGGTATTGGTGGCTCGATGGGAAACTACGATGCTGCTTTTGCAACTGCAGTGAATTTCTTTGGCAATAAATCCAACCAAGTAATTGCTGGAATTACTGTCTTTGCTGGTTTTTCTTCTACCATCTCCTGGCCAGTTACTACATTTCTGGAGCAGACCTATGACTGGCGAGCAGCTATTTGGTTCTGGGCTGCCATGCACATCCTTGTTGCACTTCCGCTGCATCTGACAATTCCAAAATCAGAAAAGAAGGACATTCCGGATCTGACTGGTCCAATAAGAAAGTTAGTAAAGAACAAATTTAGGTTTGATCCGCTGATTGTGGTATTTGCTCTGATGTTTGCTTTGCAAGGATTTATTGTCTCTTCCGTCAATACCACTCTTCCCTTTATGCTCTCTGAACTTGGAGCTGATGTTCAGCTTGCTCTGCTTGCTTCAGTTCTGCTTGGACCTTTTCAGGTTCTCGCACGTGTTCTATTGGTAGCAATGACCGATAAGGCAACCCCGCTAACCGTGGCTGCGATTTCGATTGCTGCGCACCCACTCGGCGTTATTTTCATTTGGATTCTGGGTCCTGCTGGAATTTTGCCGTTCGTAATGCTGCATGGCATTGGGGTTGGCTTGAACCCATTTATTAGAGGGTCCTTACCGCTGTTATTCTTTGGTTCAGATCGGTTTGGTCAGAGGCAGGGATATCTGATGATGCCATCAAAGATTCTTGGTGCTCTGTCGCCAGCTCTTCTGACCCTGATGTTGCTTGCCAATGCGCAGCTGGCAATCGTTGGAACTTTCCTGATGGGCTTTGTCTCAGGTTTGCTCTTGCTTTGGGTTTGGTTGATTTACAAAGCCCGGAACCCCAGGCACCCAGAAACTGGAGAAATCAGGGAGGTTAGCTAGCGAATCAGGAGATCCTGATCGTCCGCGGAGTCAATCCAGTGGAGCAACCCAGCCCATGGCCCCCAGCCGTCATCCAAAGAGAAGTGGCCGGCGTTTTCAAATACGAGTGGCTTTGTTTGTAGTGGCTCTTCGTATATTTGAATTCCCCTTGGCAACCATCTGTCATTGTTGGATGCAATCACAGTTAGCTCTCTTGCCCACTTTCTGGCTTGTGCTGCAAGCAGGGGATTACTCAGATCTAGCGGCTCACCCTCAATACCATCAGTATCTTCAGTCAGGGTTGGGTCCGGCGGTGCTACAAGCAGCACTCGATCAAAGGGATTTGTGAAGATGTTGTTTAGTGCTCCATACAGCCAGTTGGTTGTGCCGAGTGAGTGAGCAATCACAATCTTGGCTTCTCCTGGTGTCTCGTCCATCATGTTGCTTTCCTGACGAAGCAGGTCTTGCCAGTCAGCTGGATTTGGTCTGTCCGGATTTGGAAACTGTGGATACCAAACGTGGTGGCCTCTTGCTCTGAGTTCCGCAGCGGTTAGGCGCAGCCAGTGACCTTCGGGACGCTTGTTGGTCCAGCCATGAAGCAGCAGAACTTTTTTCATGAACTAGGCAGTTGGGTCTGCGATACCTACGTAGACCGTTTCGAGATATTCTTCGATGCCCTCGTGACTACCTTCTCGACCAAGTCCTGACTGCTTCACTCCACCAAATGGACCAGCCGGGTTTGAAACAAGGCCGGTGTTTAGTCCAAACATTCCAACCTCTAGGCGCTCTGCCAGTCGCAGTCCTCGGTTGAGATCTTTGGTGAAGGCGTAGGCAACAAGTCCGTACTCGGTGTTGTTGGCCATCTTGACTGCTTCGTCTTCGTTCTTGAAGGTGCAGATCGGAGCAACTGGTCCAAAGATTTCGTTTGAGAGAATCTCGCAGCTTTCTGGGACGCTCTGCAAAATGGTTGGGGGATAGAAGAAGCCTTCGCCCGCTGGAATTTCGCCACCAAGAACCAGTTTTGCGCCTTTTTGTTTGGCGTCTTCCACGAGCGCGTGAACAGCCTGGCGGCTCTTCTCGTCAATCAGTGGGCCAATGTTGGCACCCTCTTCAAGGCCTCTGGCAACTTTGAGCTTTGACATTTTCTCAGTTAGTTTCTTTGCAAACTCGTCGGCTACTGATTCGTGAACCAAGAAGCGGTTAGCTGCGGTGCAGGCTTCGCCCATGTTGCGAAGCTTTGCGAGCATTGCTCCTTCAACGGCCTTGTCCATATCCGCATCTTCGAAGACTAGGAATGGCGCATTGCCGCCTAGTTCCATTGAAACCTTTAGAACCTTTTCGGCTGAGTCGGCGATTAGTTTTCTTCCAACCGGGGTTGATCCAGTAAAAGAGAGTTTTCTTAGGCGGTCATCCTTGATCAGCGGCCCGGTCACATCCTGAACTCTGGTGGTTTGAATTACGTTGATAACACCGGCTGGAACTCCAGCTTCGATTAGAACTTTTGCGAAGAGAAGTGAAGTCAGTGGTGTTAGGGCAGCTGGTTTCAGGATGGATGTGCAGCCGGCTGCGATAGCAGGGCCAATCTTTCTGGTTGCCATTGCAAGGGGAAAGTTCCAAGGAGTAATCAGTAGTGCTGGTCCAATTGGACGCTTTAGAACCATCAGTCGGTTTTTGCCATCGGGAGCTGTGGTGTAGCGGCCATCAATTCTTGGAGCTTCTTCAGAGAACCAACGCAGGAACTCGGCTCCGTAGGCAACCTCACCCTTAGCTTCGGCGAATGGTTTTCCCATCTCCATTGACATCAGAGTCGCAAAGTCGTCTGCCATGGCGGTTACTTTTTCAAAGGCTGCTCGAAGGATCTCTGCTCGAACTCTAGGAGCAGTTCTGCCCCAGTTTTCTTGTGCGTCGTGAGCGGCATTCATGGCTGCCTGGCCGTCTTCATAGGAAGCATCGGCAATAGTCTTTAGGACCTTGCCGGTGGCTGGGTCAGTGACATCAAAAGTCTTTTTGTCGCTTGAGTCCTGCCATTTTCCATTGATTAGAAGTTGGTTTGGTACCAGGTCTAGAACTCGTTTTTCATCGGCAGCTGAAGCCACTTGAAACTCCTTTAATTTCCCTACTAATCCTGCCACTTAAGTCGGAGGGCATTAGCAACTACAGAAACGCTGGAGAAGGCCATAGCAAGCCCTGCCAGCATGGGGTTCAAAAGGCCCAGCGCTGCTACTGGAATCAAGATGATGTTGTAGCCAAAGGCCCAGCCAAGGTTTTGCAGAATGTTGCGATACGTCCTTTTTCCAAGGTTTAGAGCAAACGGGACCATCCTTGGATCATCATCCAAGATGGTCACATCACTGGCGGCTTGCGCAGCCTGCGAGCCGCTGCCCATGGCAATTCCGATATCGGCCTGAGCCAAAGCCGCCACATCATTGATTCCATCGCCAACCATGGCTGTTGGAATAGTTTGCTTGGAAAGGTATTCAAGTTTTTGCTCGGGGGAGTATCCAGCGATGGCTTCAGAGATGCCAAGCTGCTTCGAAACAAAATCGGCTCGTGCTTGGTTGTCGCCAGACAAAAGCACAGAAGCGATGCCGTGAGAAGCGAGCTCTTTAATTGATTCACCGGATCCAGCACGAAGATTGTCGCTGAGCTCTAACAGTCCTTGCGCTTTGCCATCCCACTCGACAACCACCAAAGTATTGGGTCCAGCCGATTGGATTGCGTTCTTTAGAGCAGTTTCGTTCTCAACTTGCCTTGCTCTACCAACCCAGACCTTCTCACCTTCAACCAATCCGCTAAGTCCCTGGCCCGCTGTCTCAGTGATGTTTTGGGCGACCAGGTTGCTTTTCTCGGCTAGCGCTTGAGCAATTGGGTGCTTTGATCCTTTTTCTACTGCACCGGCATAGCTCAGTATTTTTTCTTCGCTGGCGCCAGCAAGCGAGGTAACTTTGACAACCGCCACTTTGCCATCTGTCAGAGTTCCGGTTTTATCAAAGACAACTTGCTTGATTTTGGCCATCACTCTGAGTGAGTCTGGGTTTCTAATCACCACTGATTTTTTGGCTCCAATTGATGTTGCTACAACCAGACTCATTGGGACTGCAATTCCAAGAGCGCATGGACAGGCAATCACTAAAACAGCAACTGCAGCTTCGAATGCTCTGAGTTGATCACCGGTAAGAAGGAGCCAAGCAATGAAGGTTCCGAGTGCGATGAGGATTACCGCTGGCACAAACACACTTGAGATGCGATCGGCAAGTGAGGCTAGCTGAGTCTTTGTTGCCGTTGCTTCTCGAACTAGGTCAGCAATCTGCGCAAGCCGTGAAGCCTTGGCCGGAGCCTGCACCTCAATTTCAATCTCTCCCGAAAGCACGCTGGCTCCAGCCGCAAGCGGGTCGCCCTTTTTGACTTCAACCGGAAGCGATTCGCCGGTTAGTGATGAGTTGTCGACTGATGCGTATTGGCTGATTAGAAGTGAATCCGCTGGGATTCTTTGACCGGCGGCCACTGCCACCCGGTCGCCTTTTACAAGTTCAGCACTTAGAACTTCGCGCCTTGAACCATTTTCGATTCTGGTTGCCTTCTCCGGGATGGCATTGAGGAGCGAGCGAACAGCATCGGTTGCGCTTCGGCGGGTTCTGACTTCGAGATAGCGACCAATTAGCACTACCGATGGAACCACCGCCGCAACTTCAAAGTAGTGGTGGGGGTGTCCTTGCAGAACGAGATAGATGCTGAATAGATATGCAATTGATGAGCCGAGCGAAACCAGTGTGTCCATCGTGGTGTCGCCCTTGCGCAGGTTTTTGATTGCGGCTGAGTGAAATGGCCAGGTTACGTAAGTGATAACTGGGGTTGCGAGCAGCCAAACCAAATACTGACTTCCAGCAAATTGGAAGCCTGGCACCATCGAGAAAAGAATTGCCAGTGCTGACAAAACTGATCCGGTGATAATTCTGGGCATCAGACGACTGAGCTCTGGCTTGCCCTCGCCGACTTTGTAGCCGGCGGAGTCAACAGCGTTCTTTAGCTCCTGTAATTCAACCTCCTGGTTGAGGGTCAGGTGAGCTTTCTCAGTTGCAAAGTCAACATAGGCGGAAACGCCCGGGAGCTGATTGAGAGATTTTTCTACCCTGCGAGCACAGGCTGTGCAGGTCATGCCCTCAATCTCAAGCTCTAGTTGATTAGTCATTTACCTTCACAAATTTTGTGGCTTGGTAGCCGGCGCGATCGATAGCCTCAACCAGTTCCTGTTCGTTGGCTTCGCCTTCGACCAGTGCCGTGCCAGTTTGAGGGTTCACCTCAAGTACGTGAATGCCGTGGACAGTTGAAAGCTCCTTGGTAACTGAAGCAGCGCAGTGACCGCAGGTCATTCCAGTGATGTCAATTTGTGTTTTTTCCATTTGTCTTCCTTTAGTCAAAGAGCTGTGAAATCTGATTCCAGAGTTTTTCGTTGATTGAGTAGTAGACCCAGGTTCCCTTGCGCTCTGCTTTGAGCAGTCCAACTTCAGAGAGTTTTTTCATGTGGTGTGAGATGGTGGGCTGCGAAAGGTTCAGGGGTCCGGTGAGATCGCAGGTGCAGGCTTTCGAATTCTCACCTTTTCTAATCAGGGCGAGGATCTGCAGTCTGGTTGGATCTGCTACCGCTTTGAGCAGCCCTGCAATCTCTGTTGCTTGGCTGCGGGCCATCGGCTCAAGGCCAGGAGCCGGGGCACACTGAGAGATATCTAGAGCGATTTTGGTTGCCATTTGTTCACCTTCTTACATAGACAATTATCTATAAACTATTCATAGATGTCCATCTATAGATTCAGCCCTAAGCGAGGTGCTAAATGAAGGCCAAGTTCCTGGCGGAGCTGATCGGCACTCTCGGCATCGTCGCAGCCGTTATCGGGGCAGGCTTCATGGTTTCCCAACTTGGTGCCCAGCCACCGCTTGCTCTACTGATGATTGCCGGCGCTGTCGGCGCTGTTCTATTTGTTGCAATCAGTACTTTGGCAGGAGTATCTGGCGCTCACTTCAATCCCATCGTGACCTTAGCTTTTTGGTTCAGAAAAGAGCTCTCCGCTCAGGATGCCCTTGTTTATATTTCAGCCCAATTCATTGGAGCCGTAATGGGAGCACTTCTTGCAAACGCAATGTTTGAGCAGCCCCTTCAAATTAGCGATGTAGATCGTTTCAGTTTTGGGGCGATGGTTGGTGAAGGTGTGGCGAGTGCAGGTTTGGTGCTGTTGATTCTGATGCTGGTTGCATCAAACAAAAGCTCACTGGTTGCAGGTTCGGTGGCTCTTTGGATTTTCGCCGGGCACCTTTTCACTTCATCAACTGCCTTTGCAAACCCGGCAGTGACCTTCGGTCGAATTTTCTCGTCAGCACCAAGTGGTATTGCTATCGAGTCTGCTTTGTATTTTGCAGTCGCCCAGTTTGTGGGGCTGGCACTGGCGCTAATTGTTTTCTCGCAGTTTAGAAAGGTAATCAAATGAGCAAGGTGGCATCAGTAATGTTTGTTTGCGTTCACAACGCAGGACGCAGTCAAATGGCTCAGGGCTTCCTGACTGCCTTGGCAGGAGATCGAGTTGAGGTCAGATCTTCTGGCACCATGCCAGCCGATCAAATCAATCCATCTGCCGTTGAGGCAATGGCTGAGCTTGGAATAGATATTTCAGATCAAAAGCCAAAGGTGTTGACTGACGAGGATGTCAAAGCATCGGACTATGTCATCACTATGGGCTGCGGCGACGCCTGCCCTTTCTATCCTGGAAAGAAGTACCTGGACTGGAAGCTGGATGATCCAGCCGGAAAGGATGTTGCATCGGTTCGGCCAATTCGAGACCAGATCAAGCAAATGGTCGAGAATTTGGTTGCGGAAATTGACGCCAGAGCCGCTAAATCAGGGGCCTAGCTCTCTAAACTAACTGCAATGCGCAGACTTTTGATTTCAGCGCTGGCAGTATCACTGCTGGCAGGCTGTGCCGCAGGGGCAGCCGAAACTACCGCCACACCTACCGAAACAGCTCCTCCCGAGCCGGTATTTGTTGCTGCCCCACTCACTGGTGTTTTGTATGAAGAGGGAACTAATCCTTTCCTAACCCTTCCTGCCCTTATGGCAAAGATCGACAACACTGCCAGTGGTAAGCCACAGCTTTCATTGAATGATGCGGACATTGTTTTTGTCACCCGAGTTGAGGGTGGCATGACCAGGCTTCTGCCGGTTTGGCACTCTCGAATGCCAGTGGATGTTGGACCAGTTAGATCTGTTCGTCCCGTCGACCCACTTTTGATTTCTCCGTTTGGCGGTGTTTTTGTTTATTCCGGTGGTCAAGCACCCTTCAAGAATGCGGCTCGCGACACCGGGCTTGTAATGAGCGATGAAGACACCGAGCAAGATAACGAGACTTATTACCGAGAGCCAAGCAGAGTCGCGCCATGGAATCTAATCTTTAGGGCACAGGTGCTGCAGCAGATGTATTCAAGTCAGCAATCAGCCCCGCCCGCACAGTTCAGCTATGGCGATTCGCCAACCGCTGTTGCGCAAGGAGTTCCGGCTTTGAGCTTGAGCGTGAAATACCCAGAGACACTTTCTGCCTGGGAGCCTGGCACCGCTGCCTTCCCGTGGAGCGCATCGAGCGAGCCAGTTTGGATGAGATCTCAAAATGGCAAGAAGCACAATCAGCAAAACGATGAGCAAATCTTTTCAAAGAACATCGTTGTATTGGAAGTCACTCACGATTTGAGCTTTAGGGATCCAAAGTATGGACCGATTCCAAAAGCAGAACTGGTTGATAACACTGGTGTCGCTCACATCTTTACTGACGGTTACTACCTAAAGGCCGTTTGGACGAAGGGTGGCATCAAGAGCGCCATCAGGCTGACCACCGAAACCGGTAGCACAGTTGAGCTGGCAGTCGGCAATACCTGGGTGGAGCTGATGGATCTTCCTCGCAGCACGCTGAAGATTGTTGAGCCAGAACCAGAACCGACTCCGACTGAGTCTTCTGACGAATAATGCGGGGCGTCAAAAAAGAGAATCTGCCAAGCAAGATTTGTGCGCGTTGCGGACGAGAAATGGTTTGGCGAAAGTCTTGGGCTAAGAATTGGGATGAGGTTCGCTACTGCTCTGAGAAGTGCAAGCGAACTAAATCTCTTTAGAGAAGTCCTTTAGCCAGCCTCG
>JBMLPC010000062.1:0-25581 GCA_049242305.1 Aquiluna sp.
GGCAGCTTCAGTTCAGGATTCGGCTTGTCACCGCGCTCACCATAGGGACGGTTAACAGTTACCTCCGCTAACCACTGCAACACCTTGGTGCCGCGGTCTTGTGAGACTCGAGCCTTCATCAGCTCCGGGCGCTCATCAATGAAATGAGTTGACAGGTCGCCGCTGGCAAATGTTGAATCTTCGATCACGGCCTGTAAGAAGTTAATGTTGGTGGCCACTCCACGAATACGGAACTCAGCTAACGCTCGACGAGTGCGCTGAACGGCCGCCGGGAAATCCCGACCCCTGGCAATTAACTTCACGAGCATCGAGTCAAAGTGCGGGGAGACTTCAGCGCCGGTTGTTACTGTTCCACCGTCTAGACGAATTCCCGCCCCACCGGGTGATCGGTAGGTGGTAATCATGCCAGTGTCAGGTCTGAATCCTGAAGCTGGGTCCTCGGTTGTTATTCGACACTGAATAGCAAATCCGTGTGGGGCTAGCTCTTCTTGTTTGAGTCCAAGTTCTGTGAGGGTTTCGCCTTGCGCAATTCTTAGCTGGGATTGAACTAGGTCAACATCGGTAATTTCTTCCGTGACAGTGTGTTCAACCTGAATGCGCGGATTCATCTCAATAAAAACGTGCTTGCCAGTATTTGGTCCCTGCGTTTCTATCAGGAACTCGACTGTCCCGGCATTTTGATAGCCAATTTCTTTTGCGAAGGCGATGGCATGCTGAAAAAGTTGCTCTCTGAGAGCCTGCTCTAGCTTTGGAGCCGGGGCAATCTCAATCACTTTTTGGTTTCTGCGTTGAATCGAGCAATCGCGCTCAAACAGATGCATCACATTTCCGTGATTGTCAGCCAAAATCTGAATCTCGATGTGCCTAGGTCTGATTACGGCCTGCTCCAAAAAGACTCTCGGATCCCCAAAAGCACCACTGGCTTCTTTCATCGCCTGCTCAAGAGCGGCTGGCAATTCCTCCGCCTTATCAACCTTGCGCATTCCGCGCCCGCCTCCGCCAGCCACCGCTTTCACATAAAGAGGAAAACCAATTGATTTGGCTTGCGAAATCAACTTCTTAGGATCACTGGAAGATTCGGTTGAATTGAGAACTGGAACACCAGCTCTTATTGCAGCCTGCTTTGCATTGACCTTGTCTCCAGCTAGTTCTAATACTTCGGCAGAAGGGCCGACGAAGACAATTCCGTTTTCCTTCGCAGCCCTAGCCAGCTCGGGATTCTCACTCAAAAATCCATAGCCCGGATAGATTGCGTCTGCGCCGCATTCTTTGGCAACCCGGATGATTTCTGAAACGCTCAGATACGCGCGGATTGGTGACCCATCGGCATCGATTTGGTAGGCCTCATCGGCTTTTTGACGATGTATTGAATTGCGGTCTTCATAGGGAAAGACAGCAACGGTCTGATAGCCCAGTTCATAGGCAGCACGAAATGCCCGGACGGCGATTTCGCCTCGGTTAGCGACAAGAATCTTCTTGAACATGCTTCTCCGCTGAAACTGGCGCTGGCTGAATGACTAGCAACAGATAAAAAGGTAGCCTATTGCAATGCATGTGTTGAGCGTCAGTTCCCTAAAGGGTGGGGTGGGTAAGACCACTGTAGCCCTTGGACTGGCGTCTGCGGCCCTAAATCGTGGGCTCAACACATTGGTGATTGATCTGGATCCGCAGTGTGATGCCACCAGTGGATTGGCAGCTCCATCCGACCAGGGGTTCTCCGTTGCCGAGGTATTGCAAACGGGCAAGGTGACAACCTTGAAAAGAGCTATCGTGCCTTCCGCCTGGTTCCGCGACAGCAAAATGGATGTATTGGTTGGCTCTCCAAGATCACTGCTTCTGGACAATCCAGCGCCGTCAGTGAATGATGTTTGGAAGCTCGAAGAGGTGCTGGTTCGCATTGAAGATGACTATGACCTGGTCATCATTGACACCCCACCCTCCATCAATGCCCTTACTCGAACCGCTTGGGTCGCTTCCGACCGCGTGATCTTGGTAACTGAACCTGCCCTTTATTCGGTGATTGCGGCAGATCGAGCCCGAAAGGCTATTCAGGAAATATCAGCCAAGCTCTCCCCCAGGCTTCAGCTTTTGGGAGTTGTGGTCAATCGTTTTCGTCCACAATCGCATGAGCACGACTACCGAATCAAGGAACTGAAAGAGCTCTTTGGCGATCAAATCCTCATGCCCTACTTCGAAGAGCGAGCTGCGGTCCAACAGGCAACTGGCGCTGCCCGACCAATCCATTCTTGGCCAGCCGAAGGCGCAGCGGAGATTGCTCGCGGCTTTGACTGGCTACTGGCTGGCGCACTGAGTGAGCTGGAGCAAGCCGCCGGCAATAAGGAAAAAATCGGTGCGGTTGGAAGATCAATTCGTGGCACCGGAATCGATGAAATTATCGAAGTGCAGGAAATCAAACCAAAGAAAAAGCGTTGGTGGTCTAGGAAATCTTCCTAGCGCGGCGAGCTGCCAGCTCATCTTGGATTTGCGCTTCTTCAGCAGCAAAGTCAATCAAAGTAGCCTCAACCTCTCGAACCAAGCGGCCAACTGCGATTCCAAACACTCCCTGGCCCTGACCCAAAAGGTCAATTACTTCATCTTGTGAGGTGCACAGATAAACCCTGGCGCCGTCGCTCATCAAAGTTGTGTTAGTCAGGTCTGCGATTCCAGCTGCCTTTAGCTGCTCGACCGCAATACGAATCTGCTGAAGCGAAACTCCCGTATCGAGCAATCGCTTGACAAGCTTTAGGACCAAAATGTCGCGGAAAGAATAAAGTCTCTGCGATCCAGAACCAGTAGCGGACTGAATTGATGGAACTACCAGGCCAGTTCTGTCCCAGTAGTCGAGCTGACGATAAGAGATGCCCGCAGCCGCGGCAGCAGAAGTTCCTCGATAGCCCAGCGGAGTAGCTGGCACACCATCGTCGAACAGGGTTGGTGATTGAATCTCCAACGCATCTCCTTTTCTCGTGAGAGATAAAAGTTTGCCTTCAACTATTGGTTTAGGGTTTATCTGCCCCGCGTGTCGCTAACCTTCGATTTGGTCAATTGCGTCGGCCACTAAATGTGCCCTGATTGCGCCAAAACGTTCCGCTATTTCGCGTCCCAGGTGAGCAGCCTTAGCGGCGGAATCTGGAGCTTTTTTGCGAACAACTGGTTCGGTGACTCCCGTAATAATTCCAACCTCTCGCTCAGCCGCAGCCTTAAGGCCGCGAAGGTGCCGGGGTTGAATACCAAATTGCTCTAGTCCCACCAGTGCAAATGCAATCTCAACCTCGTGCGAGGAATGCGGTTGCGCTCCAAACAATCCCAGTTCTGCTGCTTCTTTGAACGCTAGATCTGATAGACCGGTCTCACTCTTGAGCTGCGCGGTTGAAAATCGTTGTCCCTTACGAAGGCTAACTGAGCTGCTGCTCGGAAGAAGAGGTTTTCTGCCTGCATCGAGTTCAGCCAGGTACTCCTTGATGACCTTTAGCGGTAGGTACTGGTCCCTTTGCAGCGAAAGCACAATTCGAAGGCGCTCAATTTGGGATTCTGAATACTTTCTATATCCGGCATCTGTGCGCTCGGGAGTTACAAGTCCCTGATCTTCTAAGAAGCGCAACTTAGACGGTGATAGATCGCCGAATTCTGGCTTGAGAACTGTTAGTACTTGCCCGATTGTGTAGAGCTTCCGATGGTCCTGAAGTTTGCGGACTGCATTGTCCATTTAACGATCCTTGTCTGACGAATAAAACGTGAGCCGAAACTTTCCAATCATGATTTCCATGCCGTTGATAAGTCGCTGCTTATCCACTCGCTGAGAATCAACATAAGTTCCATTCATAGAACCCAGATCAGAAACTGTGAAAATGTTGCCTGCTCTGTCAAAGCTTGCATGCCGACGAGAGACTGTTACATCATCCAAAAAGATATCTGCATCCGGGTGACGACCTGCGATGGTTTGATCTTGGTCGAGAAGATAGCGTGATCCAACACCGGGTCCTCTGTGCACTATCAAGAGTGCGGAAGATGCTGGCAAAGCAGCTAGAGCTGAGGCTTCTTCTGGGGAGAGTGTTGGGGCTTGGCCAACAACCATGTCGGATGAAAATTTAGCGGTGTCTTCCCCGCTGAATTCCTTGGACATTGAGCCTCCCCTAGAACCTAAATGCTAGAGGATTTTTGCCTTTCACGCGAAATCAGGTTTTGCAACTGATACAGGTATATAAAGCCAGATAGCCAGTAGAGCGCTATCCCCCACCAAGCGAAGGCCCAGGCCAGAGGCTGAATTAGCCAAGCCGCCGCAACCCAGACATCAGCCATCAGTAAAAGCGGAAGCGCATAGAGCAGCGCAAATGTGCCAGCTTTGCCCACAAAGTGAACAGGTAGCGACTTGTAGCCCAGTTTGCGCAAAACTGGAAGGCCGGTAAGCAACAGGACATCCCGCAAAACTATTACCAGGGCAAACCAGGCAGGGATGATTTCGTGCCAAGTAAGGCCAATCAAAGTAGCGAGAATAAATAGCCGGTCAGCCGAGGGATCTAGCAGTTTTCCCAGCTGAGTAACTTGGTTGAATCGCCTTGCAATTTGGCCATCCAACCAATCCGTAAAGGAAGCGAAGGCCAAAACTGCCAGTGCCCAGAGGAATCGGTCGTAGACCAAAAGGAGCAAGAAGACGGGCACCAGCAGCAGCCGCAAAATACTGAGCATGTTTGGGATGCTCTTGAGCTCCTGACTTAGCCTCATGGCCAAATTCTACTTCGAAGGCCAAAGCCAACCCCTTTGGCAACGATAGGGTTATGGGCATGGAGCTCGTAGTCGCCAATCACCCCCTAATTTCCCACAAAGTAACGCTACTAAGGGATAAAAACACTCCAAGTGCCCAATTTCGGCAGTTAGTAGAAGAGCTGGTGGCGCTGCTCACTTTTGAGGCGACAAAGAACCTCAAGGTCATCGACAAGGAAGTGGAAACACCGCTTACCAAAACAACTGGCAAGCAGTTGGCAAAGCCAACACCGCTGATTATCCCGATTCTGCGTGCCGGTCTAGGAATGCTTGGTGGTATTACCCGGCTAATCCCAGATGCTGAGGTGGGTTTTTTGGGAATCAAGCGCAACGAAGAAACCCTGCAGCCAGTTACATATGCCAATCGATTACCTGAGCGACTCGATAACCGAGAAGTGTTTCTAATTGATCCAATGCTTGCAACCGGTGGGACATTGATGGACTCACTTGATTACGCCTTTGAGCGCGGTGCAACCGCAGCCACATGCATATGTCTCCTTGGCGCTCCCGAGGGAGTGGCGGCTGTCAAAAAGCACGTGGAGGAAAAGTGGCCAAACAAACCGGTAACGGTCCATCTAGCTGCTTTGGATGAGAAGCTAAACGAGGTTGGCTACATCGTGCCAGGTCTCGGTGATGCAGGTGATCGCCTTTATGGAACCTCTGGCGACTAGTTATCCGCGCTGCGTTTTCTAGCCGACGCAAGACGAGCGCGAACGTTTGGATCGAGTTCAACTTTTCTAATTCGAATAGCTTCGGGAGTAACCTCAACGCATTCGTCTTCCCTGGCAAACTCCAAGCTCTCCTCCAAAGAGAGTTTCTTGGGTGGGGTGAGTCCAACAAAGCTATCGGCGGATGCTGCTCGCATGTTGGTGAGCTGCTTTTCCTTGGTTATGTTGATTTCCATATCCTCTGGTCTAGAGTTCTCCCCTACCACCATGCCACCATAAACTTCACTGGTCGGCTCAACAAAGAACATTCCTCGCTCCTGCAGAGCAATCATTGCGAATGGTGTTGCAACACCAGCGCGGTCTGCCACCAAAGAACCGTTTTGTCTCGTGACGATGTCGCCAGCCCATGGCTCGTATCCTGCGGCAAGCGCATTGGCAATACCTGAACCCTTAGTTGTGGTTAGAAACTCTGTTCTAAATCCAATCAAGCCACGCGATGGGACTTTGAATTCCATGCGAACCCAGCCAGTACCGTGGTTGATAAGATTCAGCATCCGACCCTTGCGGGCTGCCAATAACTGGGTAACTGCACCTAGGAACTCTTCTGGAGTATCGATGGTGAGATCTTCATACGGTTCGTGCAGTTTTCCCTGAATAGTTTTTGTTACCACCTGTGGTTTGCCAACAGTTAGTTCGTAACCTTCACGTCGCATTTGTTCAACCAAAATTGCCAGTGCAAGCTCTCCTCGGCCCTGGACTTCCCAGGCGTCTGGACGGTTGGTTGGCAAAACCTTGATGGAAACATTTCCGATTAGTTCGCGGTCTAATCTCTCTTTTACCAAACGGGCCGTTACTTTAGCGCCCTTGACGCGTCCAGCCATTGGAGAAGTGTTGATTCCAATGGTCATGGAAATTGCTGGTTCATCAACCTGAATCAGCGGAAGTGGTCTCACGTCATCGGGATCACAGAGTGACTCACCAATGGTGATTTCTTCAATTCCAGCAACCGCAACAATGTCACCGGGTCCAGCCTGCTCAATTGGATAGCGATCTAGCGCCTTAGTTCCAAGCAGTTCAGTGATTTTGACCTGCTGGGTCGTGCCGTCTTGTCTAACCCAGGCAACCTGCTGACCCTTTTTGATTTCACCATTGAAAATTCGAATCAGGGCTAAACGACCGAGGAAAGGTGATGCGTCAAGGTTGGTGACGTGCGCCTGCAGTGGGGCGCCTTCTTCAAAGGAAGGTGCCGGAACATACTTGAGAATGGTTTCAAAAAGCGGTTCCAAGTTTTCCGAGTCAGGCAGCGTGCCATCGACTGGCTTGGTCAGTGATGCGCGACCTGCTCGTCCGGAAGCGTAGATAACTGGTAGCTCCAAGATTGAATCAACATCTAGGTCCGGCACAGTGTCATGCAAATCAGAAGCTAGACCAAGCAAGAGATCATGGCTCTCCTCGACAACCTCATCAATTCGAGCATCTGGACGGTCAGTCTTGTTGACTACCAGAATTACTGGGAGCTTCGCCTCCAGGGCTTTTCTAAGCACGAAACGAGTTTGTGGCAGTGGTCCTTCGGAGGCGTCAACTAGAAGGACGACTCCGTCCACCATCGATAATCCTCGCTCCACTTCCCCACCGAAATCGGCGTGACCGGGAGTGTCAATGACGTTAATCCGAATCTCTTTCCCACCGGCGCTTGGGCCCGAGTAGGTAACAGTGGTGTTCTTGGCAAGAATCGTGATGCCTTTTTCCTTTTCAAGGTCACCCGAGTCCATCACTCGCTCTCCAACTGCGGCGTGAGCGGAAAATGCGCCAGTTTGGCGCAGCATCGCGTCAACCAAAGTGGTCTTGCCGTGGTCTACGTGCGCGACAATCGCGACATTACGAAGAAGGTCATTGGAGGCCATGGGAAATCACTACCGTCAGAGTTATTTGAGCAAAAGGCAAGTCTAGGGGTTGATGCCAAAAGATTTGTATTCCTAGTCGGACTGGCGGGATTTGAACCCGCGACCCCTTGACCCCCAGTCAAGTGCGCTACCAAGCTGCGCTACAGCCCGTCAATTAGTGAAGTCTATTGGTAGTCAGTGGTTTGTATTACCGCTGTCTGCGTTCCCTCACCCGCACGCCAATCTCCACTGGCGAACCATCAAATCCATAAGTCTCACGAAGCTTTCGAATAATGAATCTTCGATAACCAGCTTCCAGAAAGCCAGAGGAAAACACGACAAATTTGGGTGGTCGAGAAGCGGCCTGTGTGCCAAAGAGAATTCTCGGTTGTTTACCTCCGCGCACCGGATGCGGATTCGCTGCCTGCAGTTCCTGCAGAAAGGCGTTGAACTTGCCAGTTGGAATTCTCTTGTCCCATGACTCGAGGGCGAGTTCAAGCGCGGGCACTAATTTCTCTAGGTGCCTTCCGGTAAGCGCCGAAATGTTGACTCTTGGTGCCCAGTCAACGTGCGCCAAATCACGCTCAATTTCCTTCTCCAGATAAATGCGGCGCTCTTCATCTAGCTGATCCCACTTATTGAACGCCAATACCAGGGCCCGACCGGAGTCGAGTGCCAGCTGAACAATCCGAATATCGGCTTCGCTGATTGGTTCGGTGACATCAAACAGCACCACCGCCACCTCAGCTCGCTCGAGAGCCGCTGCGGTTCGCAGTGCGGAGTAGAAGTCTGCGCCCTGTTGCCGGTGGAGTCTTCGGCGAATGCCAGCAGTATCAACAAATCGCCAAACTTTTCCTGCTATCTCAACTTGCTCGTCGACCGGATCTCTAGTTGTGCCGGCCACGTCGCTGACGACAGCACGATTGGTGCCAGTTGCCTTGTTTAGCAGAGATGACTTTCCAACGTTGGGTCTGCCAATTAGTGCAACTCTTCTTGGTCCAACGTATTCATCTCCAGCCACCTTAGAAGTCTTTGGAAGTAGGCTCAGTGCCTTGTCCAGCAAATCGGCAACGCCTCTGCCGTGGAGAGCGGACACCGCAAAAGGTTCGCCCAGCCCCAGGGACCACAGCCCTGCCACTTCCGGTTCTTGATGAGCATCGTCAATTTTGTTTGCCACCAAAAGAACTGGTTTGCCACTGGATCGCAACATCTTTACGACTTCTTCGTCGGACTGAGTTGCGCCAACCATGGCATCCACAACAAACAAAACTGCGTCTGCTAAATCGACTGCAACCTCCGCCTGCTGCGCGACAGAAAGATTCAATCCTTTGGCGTCTATTTCCCAGCCGCCGGTGTCGACCAGAGTAAATGGTCTCCCATTCCATTCAGCCTTGTATGACACTCGGTCTCTAGTAATACCCGGTTCGTCTTGCACAACCGCTTCACGCCTACCGAGAATGCGATTGACCAAGGCTGACTTGCCAACATTTGGTCTTCCTACCACCGCCAAAACCGGTGGTGATGGAATGTAGGTACCGGGCTCACTCTCCCCCAGCTCAAGTTCAAGTAGTTCTAGATCATCTGGCTCAAGATCAAACTCTGACAGTTCTTCTTTCAGCTGCGGGGTGATGTCTTCATTTTCAGACACTGCGCACCACCTTAATTACATCGAGAAGCGCCTGCACGCTCTGTTCAAAATCTAAGTCACTTGTATCCAGCAGGCTAACCCCTTCGGCCGGGGTCATGAACTCTGCTACCACGGAATCAGAACTGTCTCGAGCAAGAAGATTCTCGCCTGCCTCAGTTTGATCCTTTGCTCGTCGGTTCAAGCGCACCTGCTCGGAGGCAGTCAAAAGGACTCTGACCTGGGCAGTTGGTGCAACAACTGTTGTGATGTCTCGCCCCTCCACGATTATGCCCGGAAGGTCGCACTGCTCTATCCTCGCCCTTGCATCAAGTTTCTGCAGCTCGCGAACGCGGCTGTCTCTTGCCACGACTTTGACTAGCTCCGCAGTCTTTGGGCTTCTGATTTCAGCCGTCACATCGCTGTCGCCCAAACTGACCTGCTCTTGATTGGGATCAAGAGAAATTGCGTAATCAAAGTTAGCTAGGGCTGCGTCAAGGCTGCCAGTGCGCTCAGCTTGGATTGCAAGAGCTCGATAGCCAGCCCCAGTGTCTAGATAACCAAAGCCAAGCCTCCGAGCAGCCTCTTTACAAACACTCGATTTACCTGAACCAGCAGGTCCATCAACTGCCACTACAAAATTGGTCATCAGACTATCCGCCAGCCGTTGTCGATCAGTTGCTTGGATAGCTGCTGCGCCGAATCCGGATCAACCTGAATTTCGACCAGTCCAATCGGAGCACCCGGTGAATGTTCAAGCTTCAGATCTTCAATATTCACGCCAATTTCACCGATGAATGTGAGTAGAGCGGCAAGGGCTCCAGGGCTGTCATCGATGACAATAGTTAGCTGCTGGTAGTTGACCAACTGACCGCCATGCTTACCCGGAATACGAGCAATGCCTGCGTTTCCGCGCTCGAGCAAAGAGTTAATCTTTGCAAGCGAGCCACTTTCCGAAAGATTGCTGAAGGCTTTTTCAATAACTTCTAAGTCAGCCCTGAGCTGGCTGATAAGTGGACTGACTGAGGCTGCATTTTGCGAAAGAATTTGTAGCCAGAGAGTTGGGTCACTGGCAGCAATTCTGGAAGTGTCGCGTAGCCCCTGACCGGTCAAATTCAATTCGCTGTCTTTTCCATCAACCAGACGTGCTGCCAACAAAGAGGCGACTAACTGCGGAAGGTGTGAGACCAATGCCACAGCTCGGTCATGCTCAGAGGCGGTCATTACTATCGGCAACGCGCCAATCTTCAAAGCAAGGTCTTTTACCAAATCAACCGCAATTGAAGGAGATTCCTCGTTTGGGGTAATTACCCAAGGACGGGCAAAAAACAAATCTGCTCGTGCGCTTCCCGGGCCGCCTTTTTCTCTTCCGGCCATTGGGTGGGAGCCGATGTAGCGAGTGGCTTCCGCGCCGGCAAGCTCGCGAACGCGAGTTTGTATTTCTGACTTGACGCTGGCTGTGTCGGTGACAATTGCTTTGGGGTGCTTTGCTAGTTCTTGTGCGACAACATCAGCAGTGTTGTCTGGCGGAACGCAAACAACAATCAAATCTGGCTCAACACTTGATTCCTCACCAGCGCCATACTCAACTGCTAAACGTAAGTTTGCTTTTGATTGATCGCTAAGTCCCGCAGTAATACCATGTCGGGCGAGCGAAAGCCCGAGGCTAGTTCCAATTAAACCAGTCCCGACAATCTTTATTGCGTCGGCTTTCACTGTGCTAGATCAGTCCTCAGAGCCTGTGCGCCACGCAAATAAACGTGAGTAATTGCACTTCTTGGCTTATTTGTCTCCGCATGCATCATGAGCCGGATAACCCTTGGCATTGCACCAGTGACGTTCATTTCAACTGAGCACATCAGCGGAACATCCCCCAACCCCAATTCGCGAGCAGCCAATGCTGGAAACTCACTTACAACATCTGGCGTCGCGGTGAACCAAATTGAAATTAGGTCACCAGTTTCCAGTTGGTTTTCATGCATGACTTTGGTTACCAGCTCTGCGGTTGATTTTAAGAGGTGGGTGCGCTCGTCACTATCAAGCTGGATTGCTCCCCTGATTGCACGAACGGCCATGATGCTTATCTCAATTCTGTGGCTTGCTTGCTGCGCTCAATAAAGAGCTGACCTCAAGTTTACTCAGCTCTCGGTACTGTCCGGGTTTAAGATTTCCAAGCCGCAATGGGCCGAAACTCTTGCGAGTTAGCTCAACTACTGGGTGCCCTACAGCCTCCAGCATTCTGCGAACAATCCGGTTCTTACCGCTGTGCAGCACAATTTCAACCAGCGATTCCACTGCATTCTGATCCAGCAAATGGGCCCGATCGGCCTTTTGAAGACCGTCTTCAAGTTGAACTCCATCAATCAACTGCTGGAGCTGAGCCTTTTGGATTCTGCCTTGGACCTTCGCCACATAGAGTTTTTCAACCCCAAAGCTTGGATGAGCAAGTTGGTTTGCTAGCTCGCCATCGTTAGTCATCAGAATCAATCCCGAAGTGTCGGAGTCGAGCCTGCCAACGTTGAAGACGCGATCAAAACCCTGAAAGAAATCAGCTAGACAGGGACGACCAAATTCATCGCTCATGGTGGAAATGATGTTTTTAGGTTTATGGAATGCCAAATAGACGCGCTCTGGGTCTAGCTGAACTGGCCGACCATCCACCATGACGGAATCAGTTGCCGGGTCAATGCGGCTGCCAAGCTCTCGAACCACTTTGCCGTTGACCTTGACTCTGCCCGCCAGCATCATCTCCTCAGCCTTGCGCCGCGAGGCAATGCCTGCGATGGAAAGAGCTTTTTGGAGGCGAATCTCTTCGTTAGTCAAGCTGATCCTGGTTTGGCAGATGAGGGCTAACCGGAGGTAATTCTGAAAGCGAATTGATTCCTAGGTTCTCTAGCAGTGTTTCAGAGGTTCCAAACATCACCGAACCGGTCTCGTTGTCAGTGTAGAGCTCGGTGACAAGACCGCGAGAAAGAAGAGTTCGGACAACCGAGTCAACGTTTACTCCGCGAATCGAAGAAATCTCGCCTCGCGAAATCGGCTGTCGATAGGCAATGACGGCAAGTGTTTCGAGTGCAGCCTGTGAGAGCTTGGCAGGATTTTCATTCGCTACCAGTTGTCGCACTCCCCAGTCATGGGATTGGCGAACATAAAATCTCCAGCCACCGCCTACTTCTCGAAGTTCAAAACCTCGACCTAGGCCCTCGTGCGCTTGATCATATTCTTCCTTCAATGCTTCTAGCTCTCGCTTTACATCATTGATTGGCGCCTCCACAGCACCTGCCAAAGTAACCATCGAAAGAGGTGTTTCGGCAATTGTAAGAATTGCCTCTAGCGCACCGCGCAGTGCTAAATCACTGCTCATAATCAACACCTAATCCGTCGAGTTGGTGGAAGTCAAATACCTCCGCTTCCCAGCTGAGAGTAATCTCGCCAAACGGCGTGGGCTGCAAAACACCAATAGCCCCAATTCTATACAGCTCAAGTATTCCCAGGAATCGAGCAACAAATTCCGCTCGCTCCTTGGTGTCAGCAATTAGCTGCAAGAAGGTCAGAGTTTTTGCAGAGCGAAGACGATCAACAATGATTCCAACCTGTTCGCGAATAGAAACTTTCGATGCGTGAAGGTGCGTCAGTCCAACGCTCGGGATTTCCTTGGGCGTGAATGCAGCCAGAGCCAACATGTGGAATTCTTCCAAAGTGGTATCCCACTTCAGTTCTGGACGCAAATTGCGATATTGCTCTTCCAATCGAACAGTTCTCGGAACTCGCTTGGCTTCTAATTCGAAGGCTGTATTGAACCAGGCAGACAGTTCTTTGAAAGCTCTATACTGCAAAAGTCTTGCGAAGAGCAGATCCCTTGCTTCCAGCAGAGCAACATCTTCGCTATCAACCAGCTCCCCCTGCGGTAGCAAGCTGGCAAGCTTTAGATCTAGCAGGGTCGCTGCTACAACCAAAAACTCACTTGCAGTATCAAGTTCCTTTTTGGCATCGAGCTGCTTGACGTATTGAAGAAACTCGTCGGTGACCCTGGCAAGCGCAACCTGAGTGATATCCAGCTCATGCCGACCAATCAAGGTCAGAAGTAAATCAAAGGGGCCTTCGAAATTATCCAGTTGTAGTTGAAAATCAACTTCAGACTCAAGCTGCACAGCCACGCGATATCAGCTCTCTTGCGATTCGGCGGTAATCATCCGCAGCCTCAGAAGAGGATGCGAAAACCGTTATTGGTTTCTTGGCAACTGTGGCGTCTGGGAACTTGACGGTGCGGTTCACCGCAGTATCAAAGACCTTGCCTGGGAATGCCTCCTGCAGGCGCTCTAGTACTTCGCGAGAATGGAGCGTTCTTGGATCGTGCAGAGTTGCAATCAGGCCATCGAGCTCAAGCAGAGGATTGGTGCGAGCCTTCACTTTTTCTATAGTTTGAATTAGCAGCGCAACACCACGCAGCGCGAAAAACTCTGTAGCCATGGGCACAAGCACTCCGTGTGCCGCTGTTAGCGCATTCACCGTTAGAAGGCCGAGCGAGGGCTGGCAGTCAATGAAAATTACGTCGTAGTCGTTTTTTACCTTCTTGAGAATGTTGTCTAAAATTCGCTCTCGACCCATCTCGGTGACCAGGTGCATTTCGGCTGCTGAGAGGTCGATGTTGGCTGGGATGATGTCCAAATTCTTGACTTCAGTCTTTTGAATAACTGTTCTTGGGTCTCTGCTTGCATCCATAATCAGGTCATAAATGGTCGGGCCATCTTGAACTTCCGACGCCAAATTGACTGACAGGGCACCTTGGGGATCAAAATCAACCACCAAGACTTTTCTTCCATACTCGGCTAGTGCGGCAGCCATGGAAATGGTGGTTGTGGTTTTACCAACTCCACCCTTTTGATTACACATCGCAATAACCCTGGCTGGGCCGTGGCTTGTGAGCTTAGGTGGGTTGGGGAAAGATTTGCCTGTAATCTCCACCGATACCTCCCTGATTTGCCTCTAGCCTACCCCCGAGCGCGCGGATGGGCTGAAGCGTAGACCTGTCGAAGCGTGTCTATGGTTACCAGGGTGTAAATCTGGGTGGTCGCTACCGACGCATGTCCTAGTAGCTCCTGTACCACCCTGACATCGGCCCCTCCCTCAATCAGGTGCGTGGCAAAGGAATGCCTAAGTGAGTGCGGTGAAACACTCACCCCACACACCTCGCCAGATTTTTGAATAATCTCCCAAATG
The DNA here is from genome assembly GCA_049242305.1 of Aquiluna sp. Lineage (GTDB taxonomy): Bacteria > Actinomycetota > Actinomycetes > Actinomycetales > Microbacteriaceae > Aquiluna. The sequence continues at coordinate 14,157 of JBMLPC010000062.1, forward strand.
CTTTGACGGCTAAGTCTTCCACCACGCTTGTTTAGAAACAGTGCCGGCTCTCCTCGAAGACTTGCGAAAGTGGGACGAGCTCTTACCAGGTAGGCATTCAGACTCCTCGAAGCAAAAGAACCAATCGGAACAATCCGCTCCTTGGATCCTTTTCCCCTCACTCTGAGTAGTCCAGAATCATTGACTTCGTCTAAATCCAAATCAACAACTTCACTTACTCGCGTTCCCGTGGAATACATCAGCTCCAAAATTGCTCGGTCTCGCAGTCGAATCAGATCAGTAGTCTCTTCGTCAGGCTCCGGACCACTGGCCTTCAAAAGCGCAAGGACCTGCTCCTGGCTGAGCGACTTGGGTAAGCGCTTACCAAGCCGCGGTGGTCGAAGCTTTGCGGTTGGATCATCCGGGCGAAGATTCTCCAAAATTAGAAATTTATGAAAGCCCCTGACGGCTGCAAGAATTCGCGCACTGGAGGATGCTCTTAGCTCAAGAGTGACCAGGTGTGCAGCAAAATCCGCAAGTTGATTAGAAGAGACCGAAATTGGTGTGGCTGATAGTGAATCAAGAAAAGACTGATACCTAAGCAGGTCGCCGCGGTAGGCAGAAATAGTGTTTTTGCTAAGCCCGCGCTCTACCGCTAGGTGCCTCAGATAGCCATCAAGCGGCTTCATGGCTTAGTTCTCGCTAAAGAGGCGTTGAGCCTGTTTTCTCTCAATCGCAGCTTTGATCAGTCCAAAGAACAATGGGTTGGGTCTGGTCGGTCTGGACTTGAATTCCGGATGAGCCTGCGTACCAACATAGAAGGGATGAATTTCCCTGGGAAGCTCCACATACTCAACCAAATTGCCATCTGGTGAGGTGCCGGAGAAGACTAATCCCTGTTTGGCAATCTGTTCTCGATAGCTGTTGTTGACTTCGTAGCGATGACGGTGACGCTCTGTAGCGGAACTCGCTCCATAGAGCTCCTCAACGATTGACCCCGATTGCAACTTCGCTTCGTACAAACCAAGTCGCATGGTTCCGCCCATTTCAGAATTTTCAAGCTTCGCGACCTGTTCTGCCATTGTCGCGATCACTGGATATTGGGCAGCTGGTTCAAACTCACTTGAGGTTGCACCTGTTAGACCAACTACATTTCGTGCAAACTCAATTACCATGCACTGGAGCCCTAGACAAAGACCCAGCAGTGGAATCTTGTTCTCTCTTGCGAACTTCAAGGCACCAAGCTTTCCTTCGATGCCTCGAACTCCAAATCCACCTGGAACGCAAATTCCATCCATGTCAGAAAGGTTTGCTAGTGCTCCAGCTTCAGTTTCACAGTCGTCAGACTTGACCCAGTGAATCTTGACCTTGCAGCTTTGCGCAAAGCCACCGGCTCTCAGTGCTTCGGTGACAGAGAGGTAGGCGTCTGGTAAATCAATGTACTTACCAACCAGTGCAATGTTGACCTCTTGCTTGGGCTGATGAACCGCATCTAGCACCGGCTGCCAGTTGGACCAATCAACATCCTTCGCTTTCAAATCGAGTGACTTGATGATGTAGCTGTCCAATCCTTCTGAATGTAGGACTTTAGGTATGTCGTAAATACTTGCGGCATCCGCTGCTGTTACAACCGCTTCGCGATCCACATCACACATCTGAGCAATTTTGTTTTTAATTGACTCCGGCAACTCGCGATCCGCTCTGCAAACAATCGCATCTGGCTGAATACCCAATGAACGAAGGGTCGCAACTGAGTGTTGGGTTGGCTTAGTCTTTAGCTCGCCGGATGGCTGCAGATACGGAACCAAAGTGACGTGAACAAAAAACACATTGTCTCTACCAATTTGTTGCCTGACTTGGCGAGCAGCTTCCATAAAAGGCAGTGATTCAATATCGCCAACGGTGCCGCCAATTTCGGTAATAATCACGTCTGGTTTCGGCTCCAAATCCGCCTGCAAGCGCATGCGATGCTTCAGTTCGTCTGTGATATGAGGGATGACTTGAACCGTTGCTCCGAGGTAGTCCCCTCGGCGCTCTTTGGCAATTACCGTCGAATAAGCCTGACCAGTTGTGACGTTTGCGGCCGAAGTTAGATTGATATCCAAAAAGCGCTCATAGTGTCCAATATCCAGGTCCGTCTCTGCGCCATCGTCAGTAACAAAAACTTCGCCGTGCTGGAATGGGTTCATAGTGCCAGGATCAACGTTGAGATATGGATCCAGCTTCTGCATGACCACGGATAAGCCACGAGCTCTGAGGAGATTTCCGAGGGAGGCGGCGGTGAGGCCTTTTCCTAATGAGGAGGCGACGCCTCCGGTTACGAACACATGTCGAACAATTCCAGAGCTAACCGCCATGGAACTTCAATCTATCATCGTTTAGCCCGTGGTTGGGCTACGACATGGAATTAGCCGCGCAGCTCCAGCAATTCTTTTGCGTGCGAGAGAGCGATTTCAGAGTCCGAATTGCCAGATAGCATTCTGGCCAACTCTTGTTGACGCTCGGTTTGGCTCAAAACGCTGACGCTGGAGGCCGAAACTCCGCCAGTGGAATCCTTGAAAATGCGTATCTGATGGTCTGCAAACGCAGCCACCTGTGGCAGGTGCGTGACGACTATTACCTGTGTTGAACGAGCAAGTTCCCTGAGTCTTCGGCCGAGTTCAACTGCTGCTCCGCCGCCAACCCCAGCATCCACCTCATCAAAAATCATGGTTGGAAGCGGGGTCTTTCCCGCCAACACCAACTCAATTGCGAGCATTATTCTGCTCAGTTCCCCACCCGATGCGCCTTTGGAGAGAGGTCTCGGTTCGGCTCCTGAGCGATTAGCAAGTAAAAACTCCACCCGGTCTGCTCCGCTTTGCTCAAATTCAGTCAACTCACCGATGGAAATCTCCAGTTGTGCATCGCCCATGGCTAGTTGACCGAGTTCGTCACTCACTCTCTTAGAGAGCTCTCTTGCAGCCTTTTTGCGCTCTTGGGTTAGGGTCTTGGCTGCAGCAGAAAGCTGGGACTCCATGGCCCCCAATTGCATTTCCAACTTCTCGATCTGCTCATCGGAGCTGTCTAGGTCAAGAAGTTGCGACTGAAGTTTAGGTAGTTGCTCAGCGAGCTCATCAATGGATGATCCGTATTTGCGCTCAAGTGCGACCAGCTCTGCCTTGCGACGCTGCAATTGATCTAGTGTCTGCGGATCCGCTTCTAAATCTGTTAGGTAGGAGGAGAGCTGCAGGGCGATCTCATTTATGAGAACGGTAGCCTCACTTGCCAAATCAGCAATTTCCCTCAGCTTGCCATCGGTCGAGCTCTCCAGAACTCTCTTGGCGCGACCGATTTGGCTGCGGGCATCAAGCTCTTCGCCCGCTAGAAGTTCATGTGCTTCAGATGCTGCAAGTCGCAAGCCCTCCACGTTGCTAAGGCGGGTGAGTTGATCAGACAGAGAGGTCAGCTCCCCGAGTTTGGGCTCAAGGCGCTCAAGATCGGCAATCTGTTCCTTGAGTTTTGTAATCCGAAAGGCATCCTGTTCAGAGGCTGAGCGCATTCTGTTTAGTCTTTGCTCGAGTTCTTTGAATTGGGTGAAAACCTGACTGTATGAGGTAAGCGCAAGCGCCAGCTTCTCGCCACCAAATTCGTCTAGTGCTTCACGCTGTTTGGCAATGGACTTGAGCCGAATCTGCTCTGACTGTCCGTGCACGGTAACTAACTCTTGGGCCACAGAGTTCAGCGTAGAAATTGGAACCGACGCTCCGCCAATGGCAGCTCTCGATCGACCATCGGTGGTTACAGTTCGATTAATGAGAATCTCTCCGCCATTAATTTCTGCGCCGAGTTCAACCAGTTTGTTTTGAAGCTCGGGATCTTTAGAGATGATTCTGCCCTCAACTAGCAGTTGTTTTTCGCCGCTGCGCACAACCGAAGAGTCGGCTCGTTCACCAAGTAGTAGACCAAGCCCGGTCAAGAGCATGGTCTTGCCAGCTCCAGTTTCACCAGTAATAGCCGTAAATCCAGGTTGAAGTTCTAGTTGCGCAGAGCTAATTACCCCAAGCGAACGAATAGAGAGCGTCTCTATCAATCATCGCTCCCCGGTCCACGCCAACCAGATACGGGCAAATTAAACTTTCTCACCAAACGATCGGCAAATGGTTCGTCGCTGAGCGTTACCATTTCAACTGATTGCGAGCCGCGGGAAATTTCAACTCTTGCCCCGGGTGACAAATCAAAGGTTCTGCGGCCATCACAAGACATGACTCCCCCACCTTGCGAGCGTTGCAGAACTTCAATGGCCACGGATGAGTCATTGTCAATCACAAAAGGTCTGGAGAAGAGGGCGTGGGCGCTAATTGGCACAACCACAAAAGCATCCACGTTTGGCCACACCACCGGACCACCCGCGCTAAAAGCATAGGCAGTGGAGCCGGTAGCGGTGGAAACTAGTACCCCATCGCAACCAAAGCTGGACAGTGGACGCTTTTCCACCTCAAGGACAACCTCGAGCATTCGCTCACGTGCGTTTTTCTCAACCGCAACCTCATTTAAGGCCCAGCTGCTGAAGACCTGCTTGCCTTCTTGCCAGACCGAAACATTCAATGTTGTGCGCTCGCGCACTGAAAACTTTCCGGCTAAGACCTGCTCCAACACATCGTCAAGTTGATCCTTTTCAGCTTCTGCCATAAATCCAACATGGCCAAGGTTTACCCCAAGGATTGGTGCAGGCTGACTTCTCAAGACCTCGGCAGCTCGAAGAATAGAGCCGTCACCACCAAGCACTATCGCCATGTCAACTTTCTCGCCTTTGTATTCAACAAGGTCACTGGGATCATCGACAAGCGCACGGATTCGGGCAAGGTCCTCACTTGGCACATAGCACTCGACATCCTTCGCCGAGAGAAAATCGCAAACCGCCATGGCGGTCGAGGCAGCGCTCTTATCAACGGCACTGCTGATAATCAGTACGTTTTTCAAACTGCCTCCCTTATCCCCTACCAGATTAGCTAGAAAACACCTTGTAAAGAGTCGCCCTCCACAGCTAGTTCAGGGAAGCCAGCAGTGGAGCTGGGTCAACGGGCTCGCCAGCTCTGAGGTGAGCCAGGTACTCGATGTTGCCCTTGCCACCGGTAATCGGTGACTGGCTAAGAGCAAGCAAGCTAAGTCTGGCTTGAGAAAGCCCAAGCAGAGCCTGCTCTAACCCCTGTCGTCTTCGAGCCGCATCTGTTACAACACCCTGCGAATTCAGATCTTTGCGCTGCAGCTCAAACTGCGGCTTGATCAAAACCACAAAGTCAGCGCTGGGGGCACAGCGACGAATTTGACTTGCAACGAGTCGAAGTGAGATGAAGCTGAGGTCCACCACAACTAGCTGGATCAACTCGGATGATATCGGCAGTGATGCGGGGTCAATGTCTCGAATGTTGACTCCCGAGATGTCTATAACTCGCGAGTCCTGACTTAGCTCTGGTGCGAGTTGGTCAGTCCCGACGTCAAGTGCGATTACTTTTTCAGCTCCGCGCTCTAGTAAGACCTGAGTAAATCCCCCGGTCGATGCTCCAATATCAAGGCAGTATTTGGGGACAGCAATCTTAAACTCAGACAGTGCATGCAGCAGTTTGTTTGCGCTGCGTGCGACATATGCTTCTTGGGAAACCTGTAGGACATCTACTTGACTAACTTCAAGTGACGCTTTTGTGGAGACTTTATTGTTAACGAAAACTTTTCCATCGGTAATTAACCGAGCTGCTTGATTTCTTGACCTAACAAGCCCTCGCTCAACTAGTGCGAGGTCTAATCTCACTGGTTTAGCAGGTTCTCTAATTCGGTAATCAGAGAGCTCAAAGCCGCTATCTGATCGGCAGTCTCCAGATTGTCAATCTCCGAGAGTTTTGCTTCAAACTGCTCCACGCTAACCCACCAACTCCGCAGCCACTTGAAGACCATAGATTGGCCGGCCGCTACTCCAGACTAAGTTAGTGGCGGCTCGAATAGTGTCAATGTCTGCCGGGTTTCCCGAGACCAACAGAAGTCTGTCGCCCACTATTGCCACCTCGCTGCTGCCAACCCTGCAAGTGTCCTTGCCTAGCTGGGCTTTGGGGTAATCATCAAATAGCGAACCTAGGTCTGAAATTATGAAGTTTGGCCGCTCATCGGATCGAGCTCCCAGCAACTCCTTTTTTCCTGCAATGCCTGTCATCACGCAGGCCGAAGACAGGCCAGCGCTAATAGCGCCCTTAATGTCTGTGTCCAATCGATCGCCTATTACCAATGGATTTCTTACTCCAAGTTGTTTTAGGGCAGCATCGAAAATTGGCCTAAATGGTTTGCCGGCGAACTCGGGCAAAATCCCAACCGCCGTGTGGACGGCACCAACCAGCGTTCCATTACCGGGAGCAATTCCGCGCTCCAATGGAATCGTCCAATCTTGATTAGTTGCAATCCAAATCGCCCCAGCCTGAATAGCAAATGCGGCTTCAGCCAGTTGAGGCCAACCAACTGAGGGACTAAAGCCCTGCAATACAGCAACCGGCTTATCGCTTGCGGAGTCCACAACCTCAAACCCGAGCTTGATTACCTCGGCTCGTAAACCTTCGCCGCCAACTACCAGAACTTTTCCACTAGAAAGCTTGCTCGCCAGTAGCTTGGCTGCGGCTTCTGCGGATCCAATAATCTCGGATGGTAAAACTTCGACTCCGAAGTCAGCCAGCTGCTGCGCTATTTGTTCTGGTGTCCTGGCAGCATTGTTGGTGATGTAGCCAACCTTTTTGCCCAGGTCCTTTGCCTGCCGAATAGCTTCTACTGCACCAGCAACCGAATTCTTTCCTCGATATACCACGCCATCTAGATCCAGCAGCAGCGAGTCAAATTCTTCAATCAGCATTACTTCTCTTCTTGCAAACTGACAGTTTCTTCTTCGGTTTCAGCCATTGCCTGCTCAGCTTTGTCAGCTAACTCATCCCACTTTGTGCCATCTTGTTTTAGCTCTCGAAGAATTTCTGCGTAGGAACGAAAGAGTAGAGGTGACTGTTCAAATACTGTCTTAGGGCTAAGTTCCGGTATTTCAAGCTCTTGCTTGGCAAGCTCCGTTTGACCAAGATCCAGCCGGGCTCCACTGAGCGCTATTGCTAAGTTGATGCGAACGCCAACCGGTAGTTTGCTTCGATCAATACCTGCTGCTTGCGCAAGGGCTTTCTCCGCTCTTCCCAACCCTCGCTCAGAGTCAATAATCAGTGGCAGCTGATCATTAGAACCGGAGATTCTCCGGTGTGTTAGGAGCTCGCGAAGGGCCAGCGCATAGTCGCCGGTGGTGTAGGCGGTAACGCCTAAGGTTTCCCGGACAACGGCAATTCGCCCCGCCTTCTTTGCAGCAGCAAGCGCATGCCGGTGGGCAAGCTTTGGATCTTCATCAATTAGTAGCGCAACCATCTGCAGATGCCGCGCAACAATCTCTTGGTTTTCGACGCTTAGAGTTTTCAACTGTGCCCGCACGCTGATGTGTAGGTCTTCAGCACTGACCTCATCCGGAATTGGTGGAAAATCAAACTTCTCACGCTGGGCTTGGTCGGGTCTGGGTTTTGGCTTGTCCGATCGAAATGGTTTGCGATCGCGATCGAAGGGCTTTCGCTCCTGCGGCTTACCGCGAGAAAACTTTTGGTCGCGTGCACCTGGTCGGCCAGTGCCCGCCTTGCGCGGTGGTCGTCTATCCATCATGTTTCAGTCCTTAAAGAGAAATGGCCACCCTAGTCGGGTGGCCATTTCTAAAGTAAGTCCGGCGGTGTCCTACTCTCCCACAGGGTCCCCCCTGCAGTACCATCGGCGCTGAGAGTCTTAGCTTCCGGGTTCGGAATGGGACCGGGCGTTTCCCTCTCGCTATGGCCGCCGAAACACTATTGAGTTTTAGTCTTTCGAAGATCAAATCTTCGGTTCTCGACCATACCTCGAGAACCACACAGTGGACGCAAGCACAAAAATTAGAGTGTGTATCAAGTTATCGGGCTATTAGTACGGGTCAGCTCCATGCCTTTCAGCACTTCCACATCCCGCCTATCAACGCAGTATTCTAGCTGCGGCCCTCTCGACATAAAGTCTTGGAAATCTCATCTTGAGGCAGGCTTCCCGCTTAGATGCTTTCAGCGGTTATCCCTCCCGAACGTAGCTAACCAGCGGTGCACTTGGCAGTACAACTGGCACACCAGAGGTTCGTCCAACCCGGTCCTCTCGTACTAGGGTCAGGTCCTCTCAAATTTCCTGCGCGCGCAGAGGATAGAGACCGAACTGTCTCACGACGTTCTGAACCCAGCTCGCGTGCCGCTTTAATGGGCGAACAGCCCAACCCTTGGGACCGACTACAGCCCCAGGATGCGACGAGCCGACATCGAGGTGCCAAACCTTGCCGTCGATATGGACTCTTGGGCAAGATCAGCCTGTTATCCCCGAGGTACCTTTTATCCGTTGAGCGACAGCGCTTCCACAAGCCACTGCCGGATCACTAGTCCCGACTTTCGTCCCTGCTCGACTTGTCAGTCTCACAGTCAAGCTCCCTTGTGCACTTACACTCGACACCTGATTACCAACCAGGCTGAGGGAACCTTTGGGCGCCTCCGTTACTTTTTAGGAGGCAACCGCCCCAGTTAAACTACCCACCAGGCACTGTCCCGGAACCGGATAACGGTTCGCGGTTAGATATCCAGGGCAACAAGAGTGGTATTTCAACAATGACTCCACATGAACTGGCGTCCACGCTTCACAGTCTCCCACCTATCCTACACAAGCCGCACCGAACACCAATACCAAGTTATAGTAAAGGTCACGGGGTCTTTTCGTCCTTCTGCGCGTAATGAGCATCTTCACTCATAGTGCAATTTCGCCGAGTTCGTGGTTGAGACAGTTGAGAAGTCGTTACGCCATTCGTGCAGGTCGGAACTTACCCGACAAGGAATTTCGCTACCTTAGGATGGTTATAGTTACCACCGCCGTTTACTGGGGCTTAAGTTCTCAGCTTCGCCTTGCGGCTAACCAGTCCCCTTAACCTTCCAGCACCGGGCAGGCGTCAGTCCGTATACATCGTTTTGCAACTTCGCACGGACCTGTGTTTTTGTTAAACAGTCGCTACTCACTGGTTTCTGCGGCCATACAGTGCTTCGCTCGTATGAGCTACACACCTCAGGCGCCCCTTCTCCCGAAGTTACGGGGCCATTTTGCCGAGTTCCTTAACCACGATTCTCTCGATCTCCTTGGTATTCTCTACCTGACCACCTGAGTCGGTTTGGGGTACGGGCAGCTAAAACCTCACACCGATGCTTTTCTTGGCAGCATAGGATCACCCACTTCGTCCTTGCGGACTCATCATCAGATCTCAGGCATGTGAGAGACGGATTTGCCTATCTCTCGCCCTACGTCCTTAAACGGGGACAACCATCGCCCCGCGGAGGCTACCTTCCTGCGTCACACCTGTGCTACCGCCTCGGATTAGGTTCGTCGACTAGCTACAACCCTCCACCCGAAGGCTTCAGATTGCAATTCGCTGACTTAGCATTACCAATTTGGTTTTGTCGGTTCTTCGCCGGTACGGGAATATCAACCCGTTGTCCATCGACTACGCCTGTCGGCCTCGTCTTAGGTCCCGACTTACCCAGGGCGGATTAGCCTGGCCCTGGAACCCTTAGTCTTTCGGAGCGCGGGTTTCTCACCCGCGTTTCGCTACTCATTCCTGAATTCTCACTCGTGTGGCATCCACGGCTGGATTACTCCGCCGCTTCGCTCGCCACACGACGCTCTCCTACCCATCTATACGCCTGGACCTTGCGGCCTGGCTACGGTATAAATGCCACAACTTCGGTGGTGTGCTTGAGCCCCGTTACATTGTCGGCGCGGAATCACTTGACCAGTGAGCTATTACGCACTCTTTTAATGGTGGCTGCTTCTAAGCCAACATCCTGGTTGTCTATGCAACTCCACATCCTTTTCCACTTAGCAAACGCTTGGGGTCCTTAGTTGGTGGTCTGGGCTGTTTCCCTTTTGACTACGAAGCTTATCCCCCGCAGTCTCACTGCCTTGTTCTCACTCTCTGGCATTCGGAGTTTGGCTGACGTCAGTAACCTTGTAGGGCCCATCGGCCATCCAGTAGCTCTACCTCCAGTAAGAAACACGTGACGCTGCACCTAAATGCATTTCGGAGAGAACCAGCTATCACGAAGTTTGATTGGCCTTTCACCCCTACCCACAGCTCATCCCCTCCATTTTCAACTGAAGTGGGTTCGGTCCTCCACGACGTCTTACCGTCGCTTCAACCTGGCCATGGATAGATCACCTCGCTTCGGGTCTAGGACCTGCGACTGAATCGCCCTATTCAGACTCGCTTTCGCTACGCCTACCCCTCTCGGGTTAAGCTCGCCACAGATCGCTAACTCTCAGGATCATTCTTCAAAAGGCACGCTGTCGCCAGAACAAGCTGGCTCCAACGGTTTGTAAACACACGGTTTCAGGTACTATTTCACTCCCCTCCCGGGGTACTTTTCACCTTTCCCTCACGGTACTTGTCCGCTATCGGTCAATAGGTAGTATTTAGGCTTATCGGGTGGTCCCGACAGATTCGCACAGAATTTCACGGGTTCCGTGCTAATTGGGATACTTCTCGAGCGGAGAGAGCGTTTCGACTACGGGGTTCGCACCCTCTGTGACTGATTGTTCAAAATCATTCGTCTACGCTAACTACCTACTCTCGCAGATCGGCAGATCTGCTGAAAAGTCCCGCAACCCCAAACATGCAACGCCTGCCGGCTATCACACATGATTGGTTTGGCCTCTTCCGCGTTCGCTCGCCACTACTAACGGAATCACTGTTGTTTTCTCTTCCTGTGAGTACTGAGATGTTTCACTTCCCCACGTTCCCTCTACCCGCCCTATACATTCAGGCGGGAGTAACCAGATCGAGTCTGGCTGGGTTTCCCCATTCGGAAATCCTCGGATCAAAGTCTGCTTATCGACTCCCCGAGGCTTATCGCAGATTGCTACGTCCTTCTTCGGCTCCTATTGCCAAGGCATCCACCGTGTGCTCTTTGAAACTTGACACACTAATTATGTTTATTGGTCTGAAATTAATCAGACCAGATGCTCGCGTCCACTATGTAGTTCTCAAGATACGGGCGGACTCTAAGCGCCTGCCTTAGCAGTCACACTAGAGCCGTCAAGACCATAAAAGGTTCTTAGCCCTTTGTGGTCCCCGGTGATCTTCCGATCCCCGAGGACCCAACAGCGTGCTGATAACTTCCTCGACTTATCCCGTTCCAGCCCTAAGGCGTACTAGTAAATAAGTGTTAGAAAAAATCCAATGTGATGTTCCACCCATGAGCACCAGGCAAGAACGGGTGTCTTGCTCTGGCATTTTTGAGAAGCTGCGCTTCTCTGATGCTCCTTAGAAAGGAGGTGATCCAGCCGCACCTTCCGGTACGCCTACCTTGTT
>JBMLPC010000063.1:0-19300 GCA_049242305.1 Aquiluna sp.
GGGTATAAAGGTAAACCTCGTTGTCTACGGGATCCACAAAGCGGTGCAGACCCTCGCCGGAGTTGGAGTACTTTCCTTTTGCCTCCACCACCAAAACGTTCTGCTCTTGCAGATTTGGTAGCTGAATTCGGATGTTGTCAGAGTAGGTTTTTGGATCCAGGGCGTTGCCATTCAATGTGATGCTCTGGACGGAATCTGTGATGGCATCAATAAAGGTCTGACTGCCTGCTTTTGCTGAAAAGTGAACTGTGGTCTTTGAGCCAAAGGTCTTGGGGTCATCGGTTAGGTCAAGTTCAACCAGGTAGCTCTCAACGCTGAGGTTGGCTGCTCTTTCCTGGGCTTCGACTCTGGTTAGGTTCTCACCTGGCATTTTTCACTCCGTTTGATTTAGCCGCTCTAGCCTAAGGGAGGTGACCGGAGGGAAAAGAGGCCTAACGCCAGGGCTATTGTTGTTTCAGAAGCAAAGGACCTAACATGCGCATTCATATCGCCACCGATCATGCTGGGATGGAGCTCAGCGCCTTTTTGGTCGAGCAGCTGTCCTCCTTGGGCCACGAGCTCATTGATCACGGGCCAAAGGTTTATGACGCTCTGGATGATTACCCAGGTTTCTGCATCGCCGCCGCGCAGGCCGTGATGTCTGATGCGGCTTCTGGTGTTATGGCGCTGGGCATCGTGCTTGGTGGCAGCGGAAACGGCGAGCAGATAGCTGCCAATAAGGTCAAGGGCATTCGAGCCGCTCTGATTTGGAACGCTGAAACCGCTGCACTGGCTAGAGACCACAACGATGCGAATGTGGCAGCCGTCGGCGCTCGCCAGCACAGCAAAGAAGAGGTGCTGGAGCTAATCAAGATATTCATTGATCGACCCTTCTCTGGCGATGAGCGACACGTTCGACGAATTGGCAAGATTGCAAGGTTTGAGCAAACCGGTGAGGTCATTTACTAAAAATGCCCGAGGGCCACACAGTTCATCGAATTGCAAACACTTTTAATAGTGACTTTTGTGGCAAAAAGGTCAAGGTAGTTTCTCCGCAGGGACGCTTCACACAAGCCGAGCTGGTGAGCGGGAAGAAGCTGACCGAAGCGAAGGCTCACGGCAAGCAATTATTTCTGCACTTTGGAAAAGCGATTATCAGAATCCACTTGGGCATTTATGGAAAGTGGAGTTTCCAACAATTTTCAACCACGCCACCTGAGCCGGTAGGGGAGGTGCGGGCAAGATTCCTAATTCCCAACCAGCTGGCAGACCTCAGGGGTCCAACCGCCTGCGAGGTGATTGATGAAAATCAGTTGCAAGAGGCGCTAAGAAAACTTGGGCCAGACCCGCTCGCTAAAGATCACCAGGGAAAAAACTTGGAGCGATTTTTGGAAAAGGCTCACAGCAGCTCAAGATCAATTGCTGAGCTGCTGATGAATCAGTCCGTGATTGCAGGAGTCGGGAATGTCTACCGTGCAGAGCTGCTCTATCGCGCGAGGTTGAATCCTTATCTAGCAGGTAAGAAGGTTCCTAAAGAACTGCTTGAATCGATTTGGCTGGATGCTCAAAGACTTATGCCGATTGGCGTTAGAACCGGAATGATGCTCACACGCAAGGGTTATCTCAGGGGCAAACCTGAATTGGCGGATCGCTACTACGTTTATAAAAGAGCGGGTGAGCGCTGCCGCGAATGCTCCGGAAAGGTAGTCATGGAAGTTCTAGCCGCACGCAAGCTTTACTTCTGTCCCAGGTGTCAAAAATGAGCCCGGTGATGCGAATTGTTTGGCTCTACTTTTTACTTCGCAGAAAGCTTGGCCTTGCCAAGATCGGACAACCACCGCGGCCACCAGCTAAACCGACCAGCAAACAATTGCAAGGTCTTAGTTTGGAGCATGAGCAGGTCGATGGATTTTCTGTTTTCAAGGTAGTACCTGCTTCTTCCGAGAGAACCGTGATCTATTTGCACGGTGGAGGCTACGTGCAACCAATTGCTTCGCAGCACTGGGCACTAATCACACGGATAGCAAGAGAAACTAGCAGTGAGTTCGTGGTGGTTTGTTATGGCCTTTCTCCAAAATACAAAGTCGACCATGCACTCGACCTAATGAAACAGATTGAGCCAAGAGTTTCAGATAGCAAACCAGTGGTGCTGATGGGAGATTCGGCCGGGGGAGGGTTGGCTCTAGCCATCGCTCAAACTGGTTGGAAATTCATCGCAAGATTGATTTTGATTTCGCCCTGGGTTGACTCAGAGTTTTCTGAAGCCACTAAGCCTTATGAAAAAAGAGATCCTTGGCTAAATGCAAATTCTTTGCGGTACATCGCAACAATTTGGTCTGGAGTTGGTTCTTGGCAGAGAAGAGAGGTAAGTCCGCTGAGAGGTAGCATGCGCGAACTACCACCAACCACTTTGTTTGTTGGCGACTATGAACTGTTCTATCCGGATTTGATTGCGCTCGCTGAGAAGATGCGCTCGGAGGGGGTGGCGTTGAATCTGGATTATCAAAAAGGTGGGATGCATGTCTACCCACTGATCCCCTCGCCAGAGGGGCTGCGGGCTATCGAGGTAATAAAGCAGGATTTACTGGAGGTATCAGAGCGAGTGACGGGAATCGAACCCGCGTAATCAGTTTGGAAGACTGAGGCTCTACCATTGAGCTACACTCGCGTGCGTTAGACGCCACCCCATTCTATGGGATAGAGTGTTCAGGCTCGCGACCAGCTGGTCCGCGGGAATCTCCGGGATGTAGCGCAACTTGGTAGCGCACCTGTTTTGGGTACAGGGGGTTGCAGGTTCAAATCCTGTCATCCCGACCAGAAGGACATAGCTAAGGCGGACCATTGAAGACTGATGTAAAGCGAATTAACCCAACTCGCGTCAAACTAACCATCACTGTGGATCAATCAGGCTTCAAGCCAGCTTTGGACCGTGCATACAAGTCAGTCGCCCAGCAGGTAAACATCCCTGGCTTCCGCAAAGGTAAAGTTCCCGTCCAGGTGCTAGATCAGCGAGTAGGCAAAGATGCCATCATCGCCCAGGCCATTAACGATGGTTTAGATAATTTCTATCGCGATGCACTGAAGGAAAACAATCTGCGACCGCTGGACACCCCGCAGGCAGATATCAAGTCGGCACCAAGTTCAAAAGAACTAGACAAAGAGCTAGTTGTTGAGCTCGAGGTAGAGGTTGAGCCAGAGTTCAAGCTTCCGACCTACAAGGGTATGAAAGTTAGCGTGGAGCCCGTAAAGGTTGCACAGCTGGATATTGAAACCGAGCTCGATGCACTGCGCGCAAGATTTGGAACACTGAAGACCGTCGAGCGTCCAGCAAAGAGTGGCGACTTCACCACAATCGACTTGAGTGCCACCATGGACGGCAAGCTAATCGATACCGCCAGTGACATTTCTTATGAAATTGGTTCTAACCAGTTGCTGGATGGAATCGATGAAGCCCTCGACACTCTGACCGCAGGAGAGTCAACTACTTTCCGCTCCAAATTAGTTGGCGGCGAATTTGCTGGCAAAGAAGCAGAAGTTTCAGTAACGCTAAAGGCGGTCAAGGAGCGCGAACTGCCTGAGCTAAATGATGAGTTTGCTCAACTCGCTAGCGAATTTGACACCTTGGCTGAACTAAAGGCAGATGTCGAAAAGAGAATTGAGAAGCAGCTGGCTCGCAAGCAGGTGCTGCAGGCACGCGACAAGATTGTCGACCAGCTGGTTGCCGACGCCAAGATTCCGACCTCGCAGGTTGCAATCGAGCGCGAGGTGCACTCGCACCTCGAGGGTGAAGGCAGGCTGCAGGACGATGCTCACCGTAAGGAAGTCACTGAGGAAGCCGAAAAGAACTTCCAAACCAGGTTGATTCTGGATGCCGTTGCGAAGGCAGAGGACATCAAGGTGCAGGACCGAGAGCTGATTGACTACCTGGCGCTAATGGCCTCCAGCTACGGCATGGATCCAAATGAGTTCATCAAGCAGATTTCAAATGCTGGTCAGGTGCCGGCCTACGTTTCCGAACTAGCTCGCCGCAAGGCCGTTGATTTCTTGGTTGCCAATGCCGATATCGCAGACACCAACGGTAAAAAGGTTGAATACCAGGCCTAACGCCTAAGGCGAACACGCCCCTAAAACCCCCATCTGCCTAGCTAGGGTTATTTTCGTTAGCTAAGGAGTATCGATGTCTGCATCTGCCATGGAGCGCAATAACGTTTTCGATCGCCTACTCAAAGACCGCATTGTCTGGTTGGGTAGCGAGGTTAGAGATGAAAACGCCAATGAGATTTGCGCCAAGATTTTGCTGTTAGCAGCAGAAGATTCCGAGAAGGACATCTACTTCTATATCAACTCACCAGGTGGATCAATCACCGCCGGTATGGCGATTTACGACACCATGCAGTACGTGCCAAACGACATCGTGACCGTTGGAATTGGTATGGCCGCATCAATGGGACAGTTCCTGCTTTCGAGCGGAACCAAGGGCAAGCGCTATGCAACCCCTAACACCAGAGTTTTGCTGCACCAACCACTGGGTGGATTTGGTGGAACAGCATCAGATATTCAAACCCAAGCAGAGCTGATTATGTCAATGAAGCGACAGTTAGCGACTCTAACCGCTCAGCAAACAGGCAAGAGTGTCGAGCAGATTATGCAAGATGGTGACCGCGATCGTTGGTTCACCGCCGAGGAAGCTTTGGAATACGGATTTATCGACCACATTCAGCAGTTTGCTTCTCGGTCAACTGGCGTAGGAAAGGCATAAGCGATGAGCTACATGGAATCTCAAGCAGGCAGAATTCAGATGCCGCAATCTCGCTACATCCTGCCGGAATTCGAAGAGCGAACCTCCTATGGTTTCAAGCGTCACAACCCCTACACCAAGCTGTTTGAAGACCGCATTGTCTTCTTGGGTGTTCAGGTTGATGACGCATCAGCCGATGACATCATGGCGCAGCTGTTGGTATTGGAATCTCAAGACCCAGATCGCGACATCACGATGTATATCAACTCACCAGGCGGATCATTTACTGCGCTCACTGCTATCTATGACACCATGCAGTACATCAAGCCACAGATTCAAACAGTTTGCTTAGGACAAGCGGCCTCGGCGGCTGCGGTACTGCTGGCAGCTGGCACCAAGGGCAAGCGCCTAGCGCTGCCAAACGCTCGTGTTTTGATTCACCAGCCAGCTACTGGCGGTGGTGGACAGGGTCAAGCATCTGATATCGAGATTCAGGCCAAGGAAATCATGCGCATGAGAGTTTGGTTAGAAGAGACTCTTGCCAAACACTCTGGTAAGTCAATCGAGCAGGTCAACAAGGACATCGACCGCGACAAGATCCTGACCGCTCAAGAAGCCTTGGAATATGGGCTGATTGATCAGGTTTTGACAACTCGAAAGGCCTAAAACCCTCTAAATGGCTGAAGCCTTGTCGGGCATCAGATATAGGGTTTAGTCATGACCCTGAGCGAGACCAGTGATCTGCTGAAGTGCACATTTTGCGGCAAAAGCCAAAAGCAGGTGCGAAAACTCATTGCCGGTCCATCCGTCTACATCTGCGATGAGTGCATCGAGCTTTGCAATGAGATCATCGAAGAAGAACTTGGCAATCAGGCAAGAGCTCAGACCGAGTCACTAGATCTTCCAACTCCGAAGGAAATAAAAGCGTTTCTTGATGAGTACGTAATTGGGCAAGACGGTGCTAAGAAGCAACTCTCGGTTGCGGTTTATAACCACTACAAGCGAATTCGTGCTGCGGGAACGCTGAGTCCTGCCGGAAAGTCGCAGGATGACATTGAACTTGCCAAGAGCAATATTTTGATGATTGGTCCCACCGGTTGCGGCAAGACCTACCTGGCCCAGATTCTTGCGAAGCGCCTAAATGTTCCATTCGCAGTTGCCGATGCCACCGCACTAACCGAAGCTGGGTATGTGGGTGAAGATGTTGAAAACATTCTTTTGAAACTTCTGCAAGCCGCCGATTACGATCCTCGTCGAGCTGAAACAGGCATTGTTTACATCGACGAAATAGACAAGATTTCAAGAAAAGCGGAAAACCCATCTATTACTCGAGATGTCTCTGGTGAAGGTGTTCAGCAAGCACTTCTAAAGATTTTGGAGGGCACAGTTGCATCAGTTCCTCCACAGGGCGGCAGAAAGCACCCACAGCAAGAATTCATTCAGATAGACACAACCAATGTCTTGTTTATTGTGGCTGGAGCATTCGCCGGTCTAGAAACAATTGTTGGTGAAAGAACTGGTAAGAAGGGCATTGGCTTTGGCTCTCCACTGAAGGAGAAAAGCGATGACGCCAATGTTTTCAAACAGGTTCAACCAGAAGATCTTAGAAAATTTGGTCTCATTCCAGAGTTCATCGGTCGACTACCGGTGGTCGCAACCGTTGATCAGCTCGACAAAGCAGCCCTGATTTCGATTTTGACAGAACCCAAGAATGCTCTGATCAAGCAGTATCAAAGAATGTTTGAGCTAGATGGTTTTGAGTTGGAGTTTGAGCCAGCAGCAGTGGAGCTAATTGCAGATCAGGCAGTTGAGCGAGAAACAGGTGCTAGAGGTCTTCGCGCAATTCTCGAAGAGCTACTAAACCCCATCATGTTTGAGTTGCCTGGTTCAGCAACCCAGGGACGAGTTGTGATCACGGCAGAAATCGTCCAGACCAGAGCAATGCCAAAGATTCAGCCCATGAAAGCAAGACTGAAGGAAAAGTCGGCCTAGGCCAGCCCTCTTCTTTTCATTAGCGGCTCCACCGATGGCTCGTGACCAAGAAACTCCCGCACCATCGTCATTGAATCTCTAGAGCCACCACGTGAGATAAGTGCTTCGGCAAACTTCCTGCCGTTTTCTCTAGTCAATCCACCATTGGCCTTGAACCAGTTGACGCTTTCGGCATCAAGCACCTCGCTCCAGATGTAGCCGTAGTAACCGGCGGCATAACCACCAGCAAAGATATGCGCAAAGTAGTTTGTCTTGTAGCGCGTTGGCACTGGTTCAAAATCAAGGCCGTAGTTTGAAATTGCTTCCTTTTCAAAGGCAACCAGGTCAACCGGGGGAGTCTGGGATTCGTGGAAGGCCAGATCCAAGATGGCAGCCTGCAGATAGTGCGTCGTCTCAAAACCTTGGTTGAAAGCCTCAGTGGCAAGAATCTTGTCAATCCAGGTTGGATCTAGCTTTTCTTTGGTTTCGTAGTGAACCGCATAATTTGCCAAGACCTCAGGCCAAAGCATCCACATTTCGTTTACCTGGGATGGGAACTCAACAAAGTCTCGCTCGACATTCGTTCCGCTAAAGCGAGGGTAGGTGACATTAGACAAAATTCCATGCAGTGTATGCCCAAATTCGTGAAATAGAGTGCTGACCTCATCGAAGGTCATCAGAGCAGGTGACCCGGGAGCAGGCTTCGGAATGTTCATGTTGTTTACAACAACCGGCAACTTTCCCAACAGATGTGACTGATCGACCAGATTATTCATCCATGCTCCGCCCACCTTGGAAGGTCTGGCGTATGGATCGAAGATGTAAAGCCCACACGGCGAACCATCTTCGTAGCTCACCTCGTAAATCCAGTTATCGGGGTGATAGCCAACTATGTCAGTGCGCTCTTTGAAGGAGATGCCATATAGACGATTGGCTGCGAAGAAGACGCCGTCCTCCAATACTTTTCTCAGTTCGAAGTAAGGCTTGAGTACGGAAGTGTCTACCGAGTATTTCTCAGCGCGAATTTGCTCGGTGTATCTCGGCCAATCCCAGGCCTTGATCTCTCCTTGGGTTTCGCGCTGCATAAACTCCTGGCGCTCCTGCGCCTCCTTGCCAGCGTTGGCTCGGGCGATTGGCGCAATCCTGCGCAGCATCTGGTGAATACGCTCTGGATTCTTGGCGGTCTGAGTGTGTGTTGTGTACTCAGCAAACGAGGAAAAACCAAACAGTTTTGCTTTCTCAGCCCGCAGACTAAGCATTTCCTGAATTAGCTCGGAAGTGTCATTTGAGTTGCCTCGACCACCTCTGGCGAGTGTGCTCTCAAGCAGCTCCTGGCGTAATTGTCGATCTTCAAGTTTCTCCAGTAGCGGATGGCCTGAATAGTTCAGTAGAGGGATGGTGTATCCCGACTGACCTCTTGCTTCGGCTGCCTGTCGCGCACTTGCGATTTCAGTCTCAGAAAGTCCTTGCAACCGAGAAGCATCGGGCAGGTTTATAGCTAAATCATTGCTATCGGCTAGTAGGCGCTTATCAAATTCTGCCTGCAAGCCAGCGATTCTCTCGTTGATCTGAGCTACCCGTGCTCGAGACGCTGCTGATAGTTCAGCGCCCGCCTCCCTAAAGTCCTGCAGATATTTCTCTACTAGCCAAGCCGATTCTTCATCGAGAGAAAGTTTTGAGTCTTCTAAGTCCTTCTCTAGCTGAATTAGTCGCTTGAACAGTTCTGGATTGAGTTGGATTGAGTCCATATGGGCAGAGAACTTAGGGAGAATCTCAGCTTCCAGCTTTTGAATTTCTTCATTTGTGTCAGCCGATGACTTGTTATAAAAGACCATCATCATTTGGCTCAGCAGTTGACCGGATTTCTCAAGTGCAACCAGGGTGTTTTCAAAAGTAACCTCCGATTGGGAGGTAATTGCCTTGATTTCTTGATTGTGTTCAGCAACAGCCTTTTCGAAAGCGGGCAGGTAATGCTCGTTTTTCAGGCTGCCAAAATCAACGAGGTTGTAAGGGCCGGTGGCTAACTGCAGAAGAGGATTTGTCATTCTGCAATGTTATTCGGACTTTGCGAACCTGATTTCCGTAATGGCAATCTCGCTGGCATCGCTGAGTTCTAGTTGAACTATGTTGCCAACAGCCTGCAGGTCTCTGGCTACGCTGTTCAACTGAGCAGGCCCAGTCATTTTGAGCATTTCAATCTCTGCCTTCATCGATAGCTTCAAATCTGACTTGCTCTTTCGAACCAGAATCAAGGCAGCGCTAGTTAGGTTCATCAGCTCCGGAGTTGATCCGGCTAGTTCAGATTGAGTTGGCCAAGCTGACTGGTGCACGGAACCCTCTTGCCACCACGACCAAACTTCTTCCGCCGCAAAAGGCAAAAATGGCGCGAACAGTCTCACCAACACTGAAAGTGCTGATCTCAATGCCAGCACCGCTGACCCAATTTGCTCAGGGGAGTGGTCTTGTTGGCCGTAGGCACGATCTTTTACTAACTCGAGATAGTCGTCGGTGAAAGTCCAGAAGAAGCTCTCAGTTATTTCAAGGGCCTTGGTGTGGTCGTAATTTTCAAAAGCGGTCGTAGCTGTTTTCACAACTTCAGAAAGCTGAGCCAGCATGGAGCGATCAATCTCTTCGGTGATGTCTTTGGCTCCGACTGGTAGTTCAAAACTGAGCGCAAACCTTGCGGCATTCAGCAGCTTGATGGCAAGACGGCGACCAATCTTCATCTGGCCTTCGTCGAAAGCTGCGTCGGTACCAAGTCGTGCACTGGCTGCCCAGTAGCGCACAGCATCTGATCCGTGGTTTTCGAGCAGTTCGTTTGGAACTACGACGTTTCCCTTGGACTTTGACATCTTCTTGCGATCTGGATCCAAAATCCAACCGGAAATGGCTGCGTTCTTCCAGGGCAGACCACCGTGTTCAAGTTGACTTCTTAGGAGGGTAGAAAACAGCCAGGTACGAATAATGTCTTGCCCCTGGGGTCTTAGGTCATATGGAAAAACATTCTTGAATCTCTTCTCATCTGTTGACCAACCGCCAGCAAGTTGCGGAGTTAGGGAAGAGGTCGCCCAGGTGTCCATGATGTCAAGCTCCCCAATAAACCCTCCTGGCTTGCCACGCTGCTCCTCCGCAAAACCAGCAGGCACATCAGAGGAAGGATCAATCGGTAGCACCTCGTCGGAGGGAAGAATCGGATTGGCGTAGTCAGGATTGCCATCGGAATCAAGCGGATACCAAATTGGAATTGGAACACCGAAGAATCTTTGACGTGAGATGAGCCAGTCACCATTTAGACCATTAATCCAGTCTTCCAAGCGAACCCGCATGAATGAAGGATGGAATTCCATTTGCCTTCCAAGGTCAATTAGCTTCTTGGATAAAGCCTCATCGCTACCACCATTTTTGATGTACCACTGTCGGGTGGAAACTATTTCCAGGGGCTTGTCACCCTTCTCAAAGAATTTGACTGGATGCGAGATTGGCTTGGGCTCGCCAACCATATCGCCGGATTCAACCAGCGCCTTCACAATCAGTTCTTTTGCGCTGAATACGGTCTTGCCAACTAGCTCTTGGTAGAGCTCCTTGCCGGGGCCAGCCAAAACTTCAGCCGGTCCATCACTCAAGATTCGCCCATCAAAACCAATGATTGGTCTGGTTGGAAGTTTTAGTTCGCGCCACCACACCACGTCCGTTACGTCACCGAACGTACAGATCATGGCGATACCGCTTCCCTTGTCAATCTGAGCAAGGCGGTGCGAAACAATTGGCACCTCGACTCCAAACAGCGGAGTCTTGGCTGTTTTACCGAAGTACTTTTGATATCTCTCATCATCAGGGTGGGCAACTAGGGCAACGCAAGCCGGAATCAGTTCAGGTCTGGTTGTCTCGATATAAATCTTTCCGTCTGGTCCATCGAAACCGACTCGGTGATAGGCACCTGGCATTTCTCGGTCTTCCAGTTCTGCCTGCGCTACGGCTGTTCTGAAAGTGACGTCCCACAGCGTTGGTGCCAGAGATAGATATGCCTCGCCACGACGCAGATTATTTAGAAATGCTTTTTGCGAAACAAACTGAGCGTTTTTTGAAATGGTTCGGTAGGTCTGTGCCCAGTCAACGCTCAATCCAAGATTTCGCCAAAGATTTTCAAAGGCTTTCTCATCTTCTTCTGTCAGCTTTTCGCACAGCTCAATGAAGTTTTGTCTTGAAATAGGAAGCTGGTCACTGGCCTTGCTGCTCTTATTGTCACCACCGGTTTGCGGAGGCGTGAAGTCTTTTTGGTAGGGGAGAGTTGGATCGCAGCGAACCCCGTAGTAGTTCTGCACGCGTCTTTCGGTTGGAAGTCCGTTGTCATCCCAACCCATCGGATAAAACACCTCTTTGCCAATCATGCGCTGGAAGCGTGCAATTACATCGGTGTGGGTGTAACTAAAAACGTGCCCGACATGCAAAGAGCCAGATGCAGTCGGCGGAGGAGTATCGATTGAGTAGATCTGCTCGCGGCTGGCGGTCTCATCGAACCGGTAGACCCCGGATTCTTCCCAGCGTGGCACCCACTTAGCCTCTAGTCCGTCAACGGACGCTTTTTCAGGCACCTGGGCGGCCCTGATTGGCTCAGGTTTGGTTCTTCTCATGCAGACCTCGGCATAGTAATGGTGACTAGATTAACATTGTTAGTCTGCCCAGGTTCGAAAGTCGTGATGTACCCCAAACACAAAGGCCCCGATAGCGCCGCCAATCCATCGCCTAGCTTTCCAGCTATTGAGAAGGAAGTGTTGGCTTATTGGGAAAAAGACGGCACTTTCCAGCGTTCAATTGACCAACGTGCCGAAACCCAGGCCGAAGAGTTTGTTTTCTATGACGGCCCTCCTTTTGCCAACGGCCTACCTCACTACGGGCACCTGCTTACCGGCTACACCAAGGACCTAGTACCTCGTTATCAGACCATGCGAGGCAAGCGTGTTGAGCGCCGATTCGGATGGGACACACACGGACTGCCGGCAGAAGTAGAAGCAGAGCGCCTGCTCGGAATCTCAGGCAGACCAGAAATCGAAAAGTATGGCGTTGCCAAGTTCAACGAGTTTTGCAAGACCTCGGTATTGAAATACACACAAGATTGGCGTAGCTACGTAACAAGACAAGCTCGCTGGGTTGATTTTGACAACGACTACAAGACCCTTGATCAGAACTACACCGAAAGCGTTATTTGGGCTTTCAAGGAACTTCACAAAAAGGGTTTGATTTATGAAGGGTTCAAAGTGCTTGCTTACTGCTGGCGCTGCGAGACACCACTTTCAAACCACGAACTCAGGATGGATGACGAGGTTTATCGCCCGCGTCAGGATCAATCTGTAACAGTTACTTTTCCGATTGAGAATGGAGAGTTTGCCGGCGTAAACATCTTGGCCTGGACAACCACTCCATGGACTCTCCCCACCAACTTTGCCTTGGCAGTGGGCCCAGAAATTGAATACGTCATCATTGACGCTCCAAACAGCGCTTTGGGAAAGCAGAGTTATTTGCTGGCTTCTTCAGCAGTTGCTAATTATTTGCGCGAGTTAGGTTTTGAAAAACTAGAAGACGCCCAAGCAGCCATTACCAAGAAAATGCTTGGTAAGGAATTAGCGGGAATTCGCTATGGCAGAATTTTTGACTTCTATGCCGATTCTGAGAAGTTTGACACTGAGAATGCCTGGCAGGTTTTGGTCGGCGAGTATGTAACTGCAGACGAAGGAACTGGCATTGTCCACCAAGCACCTGCATATGGTGAAGATGACCAACTGCTCTGCAGTGCTGCCGGAATTCCAACCTATGTTTCTATAAATGAGCGTGGTCAATTCAACTCTGTGATTGCCCCCTACGAGGGCCAGCATGTCTTTGAGGCAAACAAGCCAATCACTCAAGATCTCAAGGCAGCTGGTCGCCTCTTCCGACAGGCCTCCTATGACCACTCCTACCCGCATTGTTACCGCTGCAAGAATCCGCTGATTTACAAGGCGGTCTCCTCTTGGTTTGTTGAAACCACCAAGTTGCGCGATCGAATGCTGGAGCTGAATCAGCAAATCAATTGGGTTCCTGAACACACTAAAAACGGCAGTTTTGGCAAGTGGCTTGAAAATGTTCGAGACTGGGCGATTTCTCGCAATCGCTTTTGGGGAGCGCCAATTCCGGTCTGGAAATCAGACGACCCCAATTATCCCCGCATCGATGTTTATGGCTCGCTAGCTGAAATCGAAAAGGACTTCGGAGTTGTTCCAAGTGATTTCCACCGTCCAGTCATTGACGAGCTTGTTAGACCCAATCCAGATGACCCAACCGGGAAGTCGATGATGCGACGAGTTCCTGAGGTGTTGGACTGCTGGTTTGAGTCCGGTTCAATGCCATTCGCGCAGGTTCACTACCCGTTTGAAAATCAGGAATGGTTTGATACGCACTTCCCAGGCGACTTCATCGTTGAGTATGTAGGACAGACCAGAGGTTGGTTCTACACCCTGCATGTGCTATCGACCGCTTTGTTTGACCGCCCTGCGTTCAAGAATGCAATTAGCCACGGAATCGTTCTCGGTAATGACGGACAAAAGATGTCAAAGTCACTAAGAAATTACCCGGATGTCAATGAGGTGTTTGATCGCGATGGCTCAGACGCCATGCGCTGGTTCCTAATGTCCTCAACAATCCTGCGCGGAGGAAACCTTTCAGTTACCGAACAGGGAATTCGTGAAGGGGTTCGACAGGCGCTGCTACCACTTTGGAACAGCTACTACTTCTTCTCGCTATACGCCAATGCATCCAACTACCAAGCAAGCCCAAGTTATGGCTCGCAAGATTTGCTGGACAGATATATTCTGGCTAAGACTCACGAACTGATTGTCGCCGTTCAGGCTGACCTTGATCAGTTCGATAGCTATCAGGCATCCGCCAAGGTTCGCGAGTTTGCTGAGGTTCTCACTAATTGGTACATCAGGCGATCTAGAGATCGATTCTGGGCAGGCGATAAAGATGCCTTTGACACTCTCTACACGGTTCTAGAAGCGACCCTGCGAGTGGTTGCACCACTTCTTCCAATCATCAGCGAGGAGATGTGGCGGGGACTTACCGGCGATCGCTCTGTTCACCTGGAGTCATGGCCAGAGGCTGAAGAGTTCCCACTCGATGAGGAGCTGGTTAGAGATATGGACGCTATTCGAGAGGCGGCTTCGGTTGCCCTCTCCCTTCGAAAGGCCGCCGGCTTGCGCGTTAGATTGCCGCTCAGTGAACTGACAATTGCGGTTGAGCAGGCGCAATCACTGGCTAGGTATTCGGATCTCATTGCAGATGAACTAAATGTAAAGAAGATTTCTGTGGTCAAGGCCAGTGAAGAGGTTGCAAAGCAGTTTGGCCTATCCAAGAACCTCAGCGTTAATGCCAGAGCACTTGGGCCAAGACTAGGCAAAGCGGTTCAGGAAGTTATTCAAAAAGCTAAGGCTGGCAACTGGAAGCTAGTCGATGGCAATGTCATGGTTGGCGACACTGTTCTTTATGAAGGGGAGTTTGAAATCACCCTGCAGGCGAGCTCTTCGGAGGCAAATGCTGCTGGCGTGACGTCAACAGGCTTCGTGCTTCTAAACACCACGGTGACTGAGGAATTAGAGCAAGAGGGTGCGGCCAGAGATGCCATTCGTCACATCCAGCAGGCTAGAAAAGATGCTGGATTGGATGTTTCAGACCGGATTCACTTATCGCTGAAAGCCGATTCACAATCGAAGAGTGCTCTCGAGAAGCATGCCGAGCTGATTGCAGAAGAGACTCTTGCCACCAAGCTTCAAATCAGTGAGGGTGAAGGCGCACTCGCTATAGGCGAGGCGGGATTGATTCAGATTGAGTTAGCAAAACAGTGACTTCAATTTCAATGCAGCAGGCGCTGGATGAGCTGTATTCGAGAAAACCTGAGCACCAAATGCGGCCCAGATTGGAACCAACACGAATTGCCTGTGAGGTATTGGGCAATCCACAGTTCAATTACCCAGTCATTCACATCACCGGAACAAACGGCAAAACTTCTACCGCCAGAATCATTGAGAGAATTCTTAGAGAACTCGGACTCAAAACTGGTCGCTTGACTTCACCGCACCTCGTTCGCTTCAACGAGCGGATTTCACTTGACGGAGAGCCAATAAGCGATGAGAGATTTCTTGAGACCTACGCGGAGACTAAGCCAATTCTTGAGCTGGTAGATCAGAAACTTCTCGCAATGGGCGAGCAACCTCTCACATTTTTTGAAGCAATGACCGCCATTGCCTTTCAGATTTTCTCAGACGCTCCGGTCGACGTCTTGGTGCTGGAGGTGGGAATCGGTGGGGAGTGGGATTCAACAAATGTCGCCAATGCAGATGTTGCAGTCTTTACAGCGATTGATTTGGATCACACCAAACAACTAGGCAACACGGTTGAAGAAATTGCATCAACCAAGGCCGGCATCATCAAAGAAAAGTCGGTAGTTGTTTCCAGCCCCCAAAAGCCTTCAGTCGCGGAAGTTCTTAGAAATAGAGCCCAGGGTGATTTTTTGCTAGCCGGCCAAGACTTTGGTTTGGCGGATTATGCAGCCGAGGGATACGGCACGCGGTTTTCAGTCAACGGCACTGCCGGAAATTATCCGAGTTTGTGGATGCCAATTATCGGCGCTCACCAAGCTGAGAATGCGGCAACAGCAATTGCTGCCGTGGAGCAATTTCTTGGCAGTCGCTCCATTGCCGATGAGTATTTAAGAGTTGCCCTTGCAGACGCCGTTAGTCCGGGTCGACTTCAGGTAATCAGTAAGCAGCCACTGATAGTTCTCGATGGTGCGCATAACCCAGCCGGGATTGCGAGCCTAGGTAATGCAATTTCAGAACACTTTGCCAATCCTGACCGCATAGGTCTGGTTGCGATGGTTGCAGACAAAGATATTGACTCGGCCGCCAAGCAGTTTGCCGAGATGTTCCCGAGAGTTATTGTGACCCAACTGGAAAGTGAAAGAGCACTGCCGGCCGAGGATCTATCCAGCAAGATCATCACGCACGGCGGATCCGTTATTGCCACCATTCCTGAAGTCTCAAAAGCCCTGCAATTTGCCAGCGAAACCGCTAAGTCTGAAGAAATCGCTCTATTTGTAACTGGTTCGCTTTACCTAATCGGTGCAGTTCTGGAAGAATTGCAGGTAGATGACGATGAAGAATAAATCAACCAAGCGCCTCTTAGCCTCGATTGTTTTGAGCTTCCAGTCGATTGTTATTTTCTTCGCAACGCTTACCGCGTTTGGCCTGAAGATGGCAGAGCCGACTTCTAGCCTTCCAGCCATAGAACTTATCTGGGGAATTGGTCTGAGCTTCGCTCTACTGGCCATCCTCACCCCTGCATTCTTGAGACATCCTTCCGGTTACTGGCTCGGCTGGTTGGTGCAGGCTGCGCTGCTGGTCAGTGGTTTTTGGTTATGGGGAATGTTCGTGATTGGGACAATTCTGGTTGGACTTTGGATTTGGGGGCTCGTCGCAGGCGCGACAATTGATAAAGCAAGAGAGAATTACAACAAGCTGATGGGAGAGCAAATTGCAAGCGACCCTAGTTCTAATTAAACCTGACGGCGTAAAGCGCAATCTGGTTGGAGAGATTATTTTCCGCTGCGAAGCCAAGGGTTACAAAGTTACAGACCTGAAGATGGTTGCGCCTAATCGGGAACTTTTAGCGCAACATTACGCCGAGCACGAGGGCAAAGCGTTTTACGAGCCACTGCTCGAGTTCATGCTCTCGGGACCCACGGTTGCTATTCGGCTAGAGGGCGACCGAGTAATCGAAGGATTTAGATCACTAGCGGGAGCGACTGATCCCACCACCGCAGCTCCTGGAACTATTCGAGGTGACCTCGGACGTGACTGGGGGACAAAGGTGATTCAGAATCTTGTGCACGGATCAGATTCGGAAGAAAGCGCTCAGCGCGAGCTAGCAATCTGGTTCTAAAACAGAGTTGGCCAAAACTCCCAGAACTGAACAATGATTAGACCAATTAATGTTGCGTAGGTCAGGATTGTCGCAACCCAGGCCCACTCATAAATAGCAGTGCCAGCGCCAACCACTTTTTCGCCTAGGTGACCCTCTTTGGCGGAGTAGCCAAGGATCGACCAGAACAGTGGGATTGTTGCCGTCCATGCCACCATGCAGTAAAGACAGAGCGCCCCAATTACATAAACGCTTTGGCTAAATAGCCAGAAAACAAAAACCATAGCCAGGACATGGCCACCCAAAAACGCTCGCCAGAACCAACTTGCGAATTTAGCTCCAGCCAAAATTGCAAAGCCGACCACAATCGGAGCAAAGAATGCAGCGAGTCCAATTAATGGGTTTGGGAATCCAAAAAGTGCCGCCTGCTCTGACAGCATCACTGACTTACAGCTGATGAAGGGGGAGATGTCGCAGGCTGTAGTGGCGGCTGGGTCTCCAGCCACTTTGATGCGCTCCAGGGTCAAGCCAAAGCTGGCTATCCAGCCCGTGGCACCAAAAAGGATGAGGAAATAAGGGAACACTGAGGAATTATCCCATTTTCCTTAGAGCCGTGGCATACTTCTAACTAGATGCGATCACACTCGCATCGAAGGTTTCGTCAAAAACAACGGGTTTTTGACGCATTAGGTTTCGATTCAGGTTGCGGCCTGAATCACTTGAACGGGGCCCAAGGGGTGTGAACCGAGGCCCAGCATAGGCACTCGTGGCAAAGAAAAAAGAAGAGCCAGCCAAACCGGCGGCTACGCAACTGATATTTCAAGCACCCTCGCTACCAACCCCAAAGGTTGAGCGCGCGACTAAAAAGAAGGCTGATCCAAAGCCTGAGCGCCCAGAGCGCAAAGAGCGAAAGAAAAAGGAAGCACCAAAAGAAAAGGCCAAGCCTCAAAAGGCCGCCGCCAAAGAGGACGACGGCTCAACCAGGGTAGAGGCCAAGCGAATCAGAAGACGTGATTCCCGAGACACTGGACGCCGTCGATCGACCGTGACCGAAAGTGAATTCCTCGCTAGACGCGAATCGGTTGATCGCAAGATGATAGTTCGTGAACATGAGGGTCGATTCCAGATCGGCGTTTTGGAAGATGGCCAGTTGGTTGAACACTACGTCACCCAGTCCCAGAGCGTTTCCATCATTGGAAATGTTTATCTTGGAAAAGTTCAAAATGTTCTGCCTTCCATGGAGGCGGCGTTCGTAGATATTGGACGCGGAAGAAACGCAGTTTTGTATTCCGGTGAGGTGGATTGGGAAGCCGCCGAAACTGGCAACCAACCTCGTCGAATTGAACTGGCGCTCAAAACAGGTGATCAGGTCTTGGTCCAGGTCACCAAAGACCCCGTAGGTCAAAAGGGTGCTCGACTCACATCACAGATTTCACTACCCGGCAGATTCTTGGTTTATGTTCCTGCCGGCAACATGTCTGGTATTTCTCGCAAGTTGCCAGAGGGAGAACGTGCGCGACTAAAGCAAATTCTGAAGGGCGCTTTGCCTGAAGAGGCTGGTGTGATTGTTAGAACCGCGGCCGAGGGTGCAACTGAAGAACAGCTGCGACTGGATATTGAAAGACTTCAGATGCAGTGGGAAGAAATCACCCGGCAGGCTGAAAAGGGCAAGGCTCCGATGCAGCTGCACTCCGAGCCTGAGCTCTTGGTCAAGATTATTCGCGATGTTTTCAACGAGGACTTCCAGCAATTGGTTGTCAGCGGTAAAAATGCCACCGAGGTGATTCGCAACTACCTTGCCACCGTGGCCCCAGATCTTCTTGAGAGACTGGTTGAACACACCAACAAGGAAGACATCTTTGATCACTACCGAATTGGCGATCAGATTGTAAAAGCACTGGATCGCAAGGTTTATCTTCCATCCGGCGGTTCACTGGTGATAGACCGCACCGAGGCCATGACGGTAGTTGATGTCAACACTGGAAAATTCATCGGTTCGGGTGGAAATCTGGAAGAAACCGTGACCAAGAACAACTTGGAGGCGGCAGAAGAGATTGTTCGTCAGCTGCGTCTTCGCGACATTGGCGGAATCATCGTCATTGACTTTATTGACATGATTCAAAGCGCCAACCAGGAAGCGGTCCGCCGGCGATTGCTGGAGTGCCTAAGCCGCGATAGAACCAAGAATCAGGTCAGTGAGATTACTTCCCTCGGACTGGTTCAGATGACCCGAAAGAAGATCGGGGTTGGCCTGCTAGAAACCTATTCGGAAACCTGTGAGTGCTGCGGTGGACGCGGGTTAGTCATCCATGACGAGCCCCGCTTCAAGGCGGCCGAGCCAGAGCCCAAGAAGGGCAAGAAAAAGGACGAGAAGCAGGAAAAGCAGGAAGTGAAGAAGGTGGTTACTGGCGAGCAAGCGGATGCCTTCAAGTCGGTAGTCAGCCAGATCGCCTCCGCCACCGCCTCCGAGCCAACTAAGGAGCCGGAAGGCAAGACTGAAATGCTCAATGCCGTGCTGGAGGCCCTGCCCGAGCCTGAGCAAAAGCCCGCCAGAAAGCCCCGCAGAGCCAGCAGCATCATCCGGAAGGTAAAGGGCAAGAAGTAGGGCTGTCGGTTGACCGACCCCTGTTTGTTGGCTAGAATTTCAGGCTGTTGCCCGCTTTT
>JBMLPC010000064.1:0-4722 GCA_049242305.1 Aquiluna sp.
CTCTCTACCTCAGTTTGAAGATCAGCTTTGACCTTCGCAACGTGATTATCTGCTTCAGACTTAATAACATTTGCTTCTTTTTGTAGCTGTGCGCGTTCAGCCTGAACTTGACGAAGTTCATCTTGTGCCTGTTCCAGAATTTCTTCTGACTGCTTGCGAGCCTGCATAACCATGCGTCTTGCTTCACGGTTTGCACCATCAACTACCGGCTTGGAAAATTCTTCAGCCTCAAACTTAATTCTTTCCGCTTCAGCTTTAGCGGTTTCTCTGATTCGAACTGCATCTTTGCCAGCATCGTTAACCAACTTGGCGGCTTCAGACTCAGCCAATCTAAGAGTTTGTTCGAACTGGGCTCCGAGTTGAGCGTAACCGGGGGACTTTGCAAGCTTTAGTGATTCTTCTAGTTGAACAACTCGCTCACGCAGAGAGTTTTGTTCACGTACGGCCAAAGAGTTGTAGGACTCGAGCTCCTGCATAGTCTTTCTCAGCCAGGTGATGTATTCATCGACCTCATTGCGGCTATAGCCACCGACAGCGGTGGAAAAGACCTTCTTGGTTGGCTCAGTCATGTTCTAAAGGGTAGCCCAAAGGGGTTAGTTTTGGGAACCTACCTTCCCTTCTTCTTAGGAGCGGCTTTCTTCTTTGGCTTAGGGGCGGCCTTCTTGGCCACAGACTTTTTCGGGGCAGCCTTCTTAGATGCTGGCTTTTTAGTGGTTTTGGCCTTTGGTGCCGCTTTGGGCTTTCGTCTTGGATTGCTTGGATCCTCAATTAGTGACGGTGGCATTGAGTTATAGGCCTTGGCTAATTCATTAGCTTCTTTGCGAATGTCTTTGATTGACTGCTGAAGTTGATTAGCCCAGTCCCTGAGCTGCTCTTCATTGAAATTTATTGGCTCACGAGAAATAGTGCCGAGCTTAGGTTTCTTTGGTCTAGGAAGGTCGATCTTGGATCTATCAAAAATAGGGACGGGGAATCTTTCCTTATTCTTGTTACCTCCAAAGCTTTTGAGGTCTTCCCAGATTCCTTTATATCCCTCGCCAGTGAAGAAAACCAGCCAGACCAGGAAGGCCACAACTGCAAGCAGGGCAACAACAACCAAAGCTGTTTCAGTTGGATCTTGCATATCGGCTCCTTGGATTGCCCCGGAAAACTCCTATTAGGTTAGCCGAGTTACCCAGGCGATAAACGAAAATGTTCTGCCAGGTAAGCATTTCCACTATCGCTTTTTCTTGGCCTTCTTGGGCGTGGGCTTGGTTGGGCGGCGGAGCGGGACTGACTTGTATTTTTCCTTCAAATCAGCCATGTCATCCTTAGCAATGCTGGCTTTCAGCCGACCAGACCAGGCCTGGATGTGCCTGGGGTATTGCTCGCCAAATCGGCGCCCACCTGGCAAAAAAGGGCGAAAGCTAAAGGGCACCATCGGTCTCCGGCTCAGTTGGGGTAATTCTGAATTACGGGAAGACTCGATTTTGGGCAATGTTCCCTCTTGGGAACCAAGCCAAAATGTTCGTGTTTCCGTATCTGGCATTCTATGGCCATGGAATTCAAGCTAAGGGTGCTCATTGTTGACGATGAGCCCTTGGTTCGTTCCCTGCTCACGGAGGTGGTTAAGTCACTCGGTTATGAAACCAAAAGTGCTGACTCTGCTTCCGATGCTAGAAAAATTTGTCAGTCATTTGATGCGGATGTTGCCATCATCGATGTTGATCTGGGGCCAGGCCCCAATGGATTTGATCTAGCCACCAATCTCCGTGCTGTGAATTCAGCCATTGCAATCATCTTTTTAACCAACCTGGTTGAACCAAAACTGGCCGGCAGATCAGGCAAAGAATTGCCTTCTGGTTTTGCTTACTTAGTAAAAAGCAGAATGGGCGAGACTGCCGTTCTAAATGAAGTAATTCGACAAGTCTCGCGCGGCAAGGGCAGTGACTATCGAGACGATGTGAACTCCAAAAACCCGCTATCTGAATTGTCACGATCACAACTTGATGTTGTGAGACTGCTTGCCCAGGGCAAATCAAATGAGGAGATTGCTGAAATTAGAGGAACCACTGTTCGCGCGGTGCGCATGATTCTGGTTCGAGCATTCCAGGCCCTAGGCATCGACGAAGATGCTGGTCCCGAGAAAAGAGTGCAAGCTGCCATTAAGTATCTGAAGACAACGGGTCCCGCTAAGTGAAACTTCGCCTAGTGCCTCGATCTAGTTCTTCACTAGCGTCTTTGGTAAACACTGGACTTAGCAGATTAGAACTTAGAAATCCTAGGCTCTTAGGTTTTCTCGCAGTAACCCTATTTCTCACAGACATTGGTTATGAAGGACAGAGGAGTTTTGGAGTTTTTCCTTTGCTCTTTTTGTTTTCTCCAATTTCCATCGTGGCATTTCTAGTTGTTTTTCTTGGGTTATTTCTAGTTGTAAACAAAATGCAGAGCAATGGGGCGAAAGCCTTCGCAATCGTTGTAATCACCTCAATTGCCGCTGCCGCCAAGAGTTTGGTGCTGATGCTTCTTCTGCATCAAGAAAATTTCGCAGTTAATCTTCAGCAGAGAATTGCTGGTGACCTAACGATTGCCATTCTTTATATCCTGATTGCCGCAGCAATATTTAATGCTTACAACAATCACTTGCAGGTGGTGGCTGAGTTGAATCGAGTTACCGCTCGCCTACTCGAGCAAAAAAACACCACAATTGCCGTCGCCGATGAGGTTGAAGCGGAGCTCCAAAAGAGGGCGAACTCATCTCTGGGCAGCGAACTAGACAAGATAGCCAGCTCGAATGAAAAGGTTATGGATGCTGGTGAGTCAGCTGCCCTGAAGATTCAAATTCAAGCCTTGGTCAGAAACCAAGTGCGACCACTTAGTCGCGAATTACAAGCTCGCGTTCAAATACTTAGATCAATAGTTCCCCCAGAGTTGGAGCCTTCTAAATCTAGAAATTTGTGGAAGCTCAAGGTTGTCCCTAACCTCGATTCCAGCTTTGTTGCTTCCTATGTGATTGCGATGCCAAATATCTTTTTCACAATTCTTTCCAAAGCAGATTTCTGGAGTTCATTAATTGTTCTGTGGATTTCCATTAGCTACCCGATCCTAGGAAGACTGATTCAGTTCGCACTGCCAGGAAAACGAATTTCAGTTTCCAATGCACTCAACATCCCAGCTGTTGCAAGTCTTGCTGCCTACCTGCCAACAGGAATAGCAATCTATATCTTGGGATTGCAATACCCGCTGGTTGGACTAACCACCTTTACGGCAGGCGGTGTTCTAATGTTCGCAGCTATTTGCTCGACTGCATGGTTTGCTCTGCAGAGAACGCGCGATGAAAACGCTGCTGAAATTCAAAAAGTGAACTCTGAAATCAAACATGAATTAGATCTGCTTGATCAAGCTGTCTGGGTGGCGCAACGTAAATGGTCTTACATCATCCATGGGACAGTCCAAGGAGCACTAACCGTGGCATCCTCCAGGCTAGAAATGTCAGCTAAACCTGATGAAAAACTAAAGCTGGCAGTTCGAGCAGACATTGAGAGAGCGAAGACAGTACTTAGTAGTCCCCCCAATTTTGATAGGCCTCTGAAGGAATTGCTGGGTGAAATAGTGGACACCTGGCAAGGTGTCTGCGACGTTGAGTATCAAATAGCACCAAGTGCTCAACAGGCGCTAGAGAAAAGCAAGACCTCTACCACCTGTCTAATTGAGATTTTGAAGGAACTGGTGAGCAATGCCAGCAGACATGGTGGTGCAAGCAAGTTCTGGCTGAATGCCTATTTGAATTCCGAGGGTGATCTTTCAATCGTGGCCGGCAACAACGGCAAGGTGATGTCCGGTGAACTTTCAACCGGTCTGGGCTTTGAAATGATTACAAAACTAACCAAGAACTGGTCGCTCACTGGGACTACCTCCGGTAGCTTCTCGGCAATTCTTCCAATGCCTAGAAACTAAGTTCTAACCAACCAAGCACTGCAGTTGAATGTTGGCTCCATTTTGTTGCCACTGCACAGTGCCAAAAAGTTCAACACCGTGGTGGTCAATGAAGACACAAACATCGCCTACCGCCATGCCTGTTCCATTGGTTCCTGCAGGGCCCTGAGCACCAGCCGGACCTTGCGCACCAGTAGGACCACTGGGACCCTGTGCACCAGCCGGACCTGGGGCACCATCAGCACCTGCAAGTCCCGCAGATCCTGTTGCTCCTGCAGGACCGGTAGCACCTTGTGATCCGGTTGCTCCAGCGGGGCCTTGCGATCCCGTTGCACCATTCGTTCCGTTTGCACCAGAAGCCCCATCAGAACCTGCTGGTCCTATCGGACCGGTGAGGCCTGTTTCACCTTGGATGCCTTGAGGACCTTGTAAACCTGCTGGACCTCTGTCACCTTGAATTCCTGTTTGCCCTGTCACGCCAGGTGCTCCATCACTGCCAGCCAAGCCCGATTCACCTTGCGCACCAGGCGCGCCAGTTTGAGAGATTGAAGTATTGCTCCCGTTACCAGCAGTTGCATCGGTTCCCGCAATAACAGTGGTTAGTGCCCAAAGAGCAATAATGATGGCGATTATGGCCAAGATGGTTGCAAGTAGGTTCACTCTGGCATTTGATCGGTTGTTCTTGATCACTTCTGTGGATGTTTCCTCCGCAGCCTCCGCTGGGTCACCAGATACGGGACTAGTCTTATCGACGGAGAGTAGTTGCTCAACTTGAGTTACACCTGCTTCATTTGAAAGGTCGGTCAT
>JBMLPC010000065.1:0-3803 GCA_049242305.1 Aquiluna sp.
ATCTGAGTCTTTCCGACGGATCAACGGTCACCGAGAATGTTTCGCGTTTGGTGGCAGCTGGACCAGCGGTTCTTATCTTCTCGATTGCCGACAAACCTTCTTTGATGCGAGCGGCCGTCAGGGCTGGTGCCACGGCCATCGTACCGAAGAGCCAGCCAATGGAATTTCTGTTTCAAGCAATTGAACTGGCAAGTCAAGGCGCAATCATAAACAATGCCGAGACTTCGGCCACCATAGATTCGGATGCTGCATTCAAGGAAGTTTCTTTGTCCGCTCGTGAGAGAGAAGTGCTCTCCCTCTATGCCTCTGGGATGAGTCTTAAACAGGTTGCCTACCAACTTCAGATAAAGCAGAGTTCTGCAAAAGAGCACATTGATCGTGTGCGCGTGAAGTACGCCAAGCTCGGTAGACAAGCGGCAACCAAAGTCGATCTTTTCAAGCGGGCGGTGGAGGACGGAATTATTTCGGGGGACCTTCTCTAGTGCAGCTGGCATCAATTGCTTCAAATCGACTAGAGGAGCTAATTAGAAGAATTAGCGGATTTGTCCATTTGTTGGTGGCGGTGGAAGTTGGCGTGAATGGCTTCAGCCAAGTACAAGCTGTCAATGGAATAAACACTTTGCTTCTTGCTTTGTACCTAGCAGCAGCTCTCGTTACTCTGCTGTCACTTTGGTTTAGCAGTGGCAGGGCAATACCTTTGATCTACGGCCTGATTGTTTTGTTTATTACGGCCGTCATGCCGCTGACAGAGATAACTGAATTTGGCTTCAACGCTGATGGTAGGCCCTGGATATGGTGGGCAATTGGATTTGCCGCAATTCTTGTGTCAGTGTTCACTAAGACCCTGCAGTGGATTGTTTTCGTTATGACAATTAGCGTGGTCTGGTTTGTTGGACAGGTTTCTTTATTCGGTGAAGCGCGGGTGCTTCAAGCAAGCCTCGACTCAGCCTTCTTCATTGTTTACTGTTTTGCAGTCATGGCGCTGGTTTACCTGGTCCGCGAAGGGGCCGCCGAAGTAGACACCGCAAATGGCGAAGCAATTCAAAGCTCGCTTCAGCAAGCGAAAACCGAGGCAATCGAACGGGAGCGTCAGCGCGTCGATGCCCTTGTGCATGACCAGGTTTTGCACACACTGCTGCTGGCTGCGAGGGCGAAGGGTCCTGATGAAAATCGCGCTGCTGGAGAATCGGCAGAAAGAGCCATCAGATCCCTGGAGCGGGCTCAATCAGAGCAGGAGCGGCGTGAAACCGTGACAACTGTCGGACTCTTTAGAGCGTTGGAAAGTGCAGCCCAGAAACTTGATTCTCGCGTGAAGGTTGAAATTTCAGGAAGCAATCTTGACACCTTGGCACCTGAAATTGCCCAGGCCATAACCGAGGCAACCCTGCAGGCTTTGGACAACGCAATACAACATTCAAAGGCGCAAGTCATCTCTCTTCTATTGTCATCCGACCCTACCGGGGTCAAGTTTGTAGTGAGCGATGATGGTGTTGGCTTCAGGCCTGAGCGCATCTCCAAAGACAGAATCGGAATCAGCACATCAATCTTGTTTCGAATGAAATCAATTAGTGGTTCGGCCGAGATCAACAGTTCTCCTGGCCAGGGCACCACAGTCACTCTCAGGTGGCCAAATGATTAGTCTCAATCGCTCCTCTTTGGCAGTAGTAGGTCTGACCTTCGGCTTCTACCACGGTCTACTTGGAATCTTTAGCTTGAGCGAATATGAAAATCCAACATTGGCTGTCGTTGCACTTGCTACCTATTTCTTCACACTAATTGTCCTCATCTTTGACAGGCGTGGCATTCGAATGCATGTGGCATCGGCGCTCCTTTCTATCATTTCCACAGTCACCATCTCTCAGTTGATCTATGCGGCTTTAGATGGAGTCAGGGAGGGAAGTTACACAACCTGGCATGTTGCTGCAATCAGCACATTGCTCGCGATTGTGGCAATTAGGCAGCATCCCGTAATCGCGTGGTTTGGATTTCTATTGCTTGCAACTCAGCTGTTTGTTTGGGGTGGACTACAAGTTGTTTTTAATTCAGGATTGATTGGAGGCCTTGTACTGGTTGCCGTCGCGCAGGCAGCCTATGGGGCTATAGTTTCGAGCGCAAATGCGGCCGTTCAATTTAGAATTCGAGCGATCCAAACAGACTCTGCTGTTGCTGCTGCTTCTGCGGCTAGAGCAGAGAAGATTCAGCGACTACAAGAAACCCTCGGCACGGCCTTGCCACTGCTTGAAAAAATTAAGCATCAAGGCGGTGAACTTAGTGTTAGCGATCGAAAGGAGGCTGCGCTACTAGAAGCTCAACTTAGGGATCAAATTCGTGGTCGTGCGCTTTTATCGCCTTCCGTTATATCGGCGACTCGCGCCGCTCGATCCAGGGGAGTTGAAGTTCAACTATTGGATGATGGCGGCCTTGATGATTTGTCCTCAGAAGAGCTGGAAAAATATCTAACCGAGGTTAGTGAGCGGCTTGGGAAAGTAACCACCGGCAAAGTTGTGATCAGAGCTTCAATTGGAGATGGCTGGCGGGTAACGATGGCTGCGATACAAAAAGATGCGGATCGGCCCGACCTCTTTATTCGTTTATAAAAAAGGCGACCAAAGTCGCCCAATTTTTCCCCAAGAGATTCCGCAACCCTTCTTCGCGTTTCGAATCTCACCTATAGCAAATCACTTGAATATTGTTTCTGTGGGTAGCCCTGGTAGATTCCCAGTCGCTCTTTAGGGGACAACTATCGACGCAGCTCGCCTTGCCATTGCGTCCCGAGTTGACCTCGAAGCCCGACCCGACCCCTTTGCCAGGCGGATTTCTTTTTACTTGTTGCGCGCTCTTCACTGTTGAGAAGAGAGTGAACTACCGCGATAGCAGCAGCTTCTTCTTCCGCAGTTGCGCCGTGCACTCTAACTAGTTTTGCTAGTTCCTCGACCGTAAGTTTCTTCATCAGAGCGGGATGTTTCCGTGCTTCTTGGGTGGCAAACTCGCGCGTTTGGACTTTAGCGCGCGCAGGGATTTAGCGATGGCAGATCTCGTTGCAGCTGGTTCGATGATTCCATCAAGTTCGCCACGCTCCGCCGCAAGGAAAGGGCTCGCTACGTTGTATGTGTACTCTCTGGCCAAACGGTCTCGGACCTTGGCGATGTCTTCACCTTTTTCTTCCGCCTGCTTAATCTGATCACGGAACAAAATGTTCACTGCTCCCTGCCCACCCATTACTGCAATTTCAGCAGTTGGCCAGGCCAAGTTGATGTCTGCGCCAAGTTGCTTGGATCCCATAACGATGTAAGCGCCACCATAGGCCTTGCGAGTAATGACGGTTATCAGTGGAACGGTTGCCTCGGCATAGGCGTAGAGCAACTTGGCCCCGCGTCTAATTACACCTGCCCACTCCTGATCTGTGCCTGGCAAATAGCCTGGAACGTCCACGAGGGTAATGATTGGGATTGAAAATGCATCACAGAATCGGACAAATCTCGCTGCCTTTTCTCCTGCATCTATGTTCAGCGTTCCCGCCATTTGCAAAGGCTGGCTTGCAACTATTCCGACCGAATGACCATCAATTCTGGCAAATCCGATGATGATGTTGGGTGCGAATAGGGGCTGGATT
Source organism: Aquiluna sp. (assembly GCA_049242305.1). Taxonomy (GTDB): domain Bacteria; phylum Actinomycetota; class Actinomycetes; order Actinomycetales; family Microbacteriaceae; genus Aquiluna. Next base: position 3,614 of record JBMLPC010000065.1, read on the forward strand.
TCCAAAAACTCCCCATTATCAACAACGGTCTCAATCACGGTGTGCATGTCATAAGGCTGATTTGGACTGTCAGGGATCAAAGTGTTGAGCTTTAGGTCCGACTCCGTGATTTCCATTTCAGCATCGGACTGAAAAGTGATGGGGTCCGAGAGATTATTTTCTGGCAGATAGCCAACCAGAGCTTGCACAA
>JBMLPC010000066.1:0-57499 GCA_049242305.1 Aquiluna sp.
CGTAACGAGCAAGACGTGCTTTGGACTTTGTCTGCTTTGCTTTCGGGCTTGAGCGTACCCACTCCAATTCATCCTTCAATCGCTTCTGCAACTTGGCATCTTTCTTACCCTGCACCTCAAGACGCTCGGCCTTTTTCTCTAGGTAGGTGGAGTAGTTACCTTCATATGGATAAGCGCGACCGCGGTCAAGCTCCAAAATCCAACCTGCAACATTGTCGAGGAAGTAGCGATCGTGAGTTACCGCAAGCACTGCACCCGGGTATTTAGCCAGGTGCTGCTCTAGCCACAAAACACTTTCGGCATCAAGGTGGTTGGTTGGCTCATCCAGTAAAAGAAGATCTGGTTTCTGAAGCAGCAGTTTGCAGAGCGCGACTCTTCGGCGCTCACCACCGGATAAAACATTGACGGGAGTGTCAGATGGCGGACAGCGCAGTGCATCCATTGCCTGCTCCAGCAGATTTTCTAAATTCCAACCATCGGCTGCGTCAATCTGCTCCTGCAGGGTCCCCATCTCAGCCAGTAGCGAGTCATAGTCGGCAGCCGGGTCTGCCAAAGCTGCACTGATTTCATTGAAGCGATCGATCTTGCCCTTTAGCTCGGAGACAGCTTCTTCAACGTTTCCTAAAACTGTTTTTGTTTCATCTAGCGGCGGCTCCTGCAGCAAGATGCCGACGCTATATCCTTCGGCTAGTCGAGCCTCACCATTGGATGCGGTTTCCAATCCAGCCATAATCTTCAGCACGGTTGATTTACCAGCGCCGTTGGGGCCAACCACTCCAATTTTCGCTCCCGGCAAAAATGCCAGTGTTACGTCATCCAGGATGACCTTGTCTCCATGCGCTTTACGCGCCTTAATCATTTGATAAATGAATTCAGCCACTTGTAATCGATTCCTGAGATATGGAAGAAGCTCTCTTCGCCAACTGCTGAGGGATAGTTTATCCCCTGCGGTGTAATGGAGTTACTAAGTGCAGAAGGCGAAGAGAGCCCACGGGATCGATGGTTAGGGGGCCGCTTGATCCCGTCGGAGGCTAGGCGGGTTGAAGTTCTGCCTCCGATTCCTCTTCCGTAACGGCCGTTCGCTCAAAGCTGGTTGTTCCAAAACTCAGATCGTGGCCAATCGCGTCAGCGTCGATTTCGACACTGGTGCCGCTGCGCTCGCCGTTATCCCAATCTCGAATGCGCAGCTTGCCCTGCACAATTACCCGGTCACCCTTGGCGAGCGATACACCTGAGTTGATGGCAAGTTTGCGAAAAGCCGAAATGGTAAACCAATTGGTATCGCCGGTGACCCAGGTTTTTGATTCTTGATCAAACTTTCGGTAGCTGCTTGCTAGCCGAAAACTGATTACATTCAAACCACTCTCAGTTACTACTTGTCGCGGGATGGTGGCGATTAGTCCGCGAACACAAACCTGTTCTGTCATTAGGTCCCTTCCTGTTGTTTGGCATAGTTTGCGACTAATGCCTCATTCGCAACAGGGGGTCAGAAAAAGCTGTGGATAACTATTTAAGTAGGTGTGAAAACTTAGCTCTCACCTTGGCAACCTTAGGAGCCACCACGGCTACGCAGTAACCCTGGTTCGGGTTTTTGGCAAAGAAGTCTTGGTGGTATTCCTCTGCTCGATAGAACTCGCCCAGCTCGGTCACTTCGGTGACGATGCCATTGCCCCAGATGTCTTTGGCTCTTTCAATCGAGTTTTCAAACAGCACTTTTTGCTCAGGCGATGCGAAAAACATTGAAGATCGATACTGGGTGCCAATGTCGTTACCCTGCCGGTTGAGCTGGGTAGGGTCATGCAGAGTGAAAAAGATGTCGAGAATCTGCTCTGAGCTGATGATGGCTGGGTCAAATTCAATTGAGACCACTTCGGCATGCCCGGTATTACCATCGCAAACTTGTTCATAACTGGGATTAGGCAAATGGCCACCGGTGTAGCCGCAGGTAATGTCAGTAATGCCAGCAAATTGGCTGTAGGCGGAATCCAGGCACCAGAAACAGCCGCCGCCGAGTACGAATTTCTCCATGGCAATCTAAACTTTCTCTTTGTGCGGATTGTTCCGCAAAACCGGAAGGTATGGCAAAGCCTAATTGAGTCATAAAAACCCCGCTCTGGGAGTGCTGTTTGCCCTATCCGCTGCAATCCTGTTTGGTCTAAACGCCTCCACTACCAAAGTGATTATCGGCTCTGGAATTTCAGCCGAGCAGGTAGTTTTCATCAGATCCTTGTTTACCGGTGGCATTGCCTTGAGCTGGGTCTTGCTGACCTCGCCGAAAGCTTTGAAAGTTCCCGCCCAAATGATTCCACGGCTTCTACTGCTTGGGGTAATTGGGGTTGGGCTGCTGCAGTGGAGTTATTCGCAAGCTGTCTTTTTCTTGCCAATCGGAATCGCACTGCTACTTGAATACACGGCCGTGCTGTGGGTGCCAATAATTGCTCTAATCATTTTCAAAGAAAAAGTTAAGAAGCAAATCTGGTTGGGTGCCGCATTGGTGCTGGGCGGGCTAGCGGTGGTCGCACAAATCTGGGACAGTCAGCTAAATGCACTGGGTGTCTTTTACGCATTTCTCGCGGCGGCTGCACTTACAGTTCACCTGATCACCGGTGAGCGAATTCAGAGAACACTTCCGACCAATGTCACTCTCGCCTACGGTATGAGTATTGCGACGCTCTTCTTTTTACCGTTTGCAAACATTGGTGAACTTGACTTTTCACTGCTGGGCTCTTCAATCAACCTTGAAGGAAACCTGGCAGCCGTTAACGTACCGCTGTGGTTGGCACTGACCTTCATGGGAATTTTCGGAAGCTTTCTTCCGATGGCGCTAACGTATCTTGCACTAAGAAACCTCTCGGCAACCCTGGTTGGTGTGGTTGCGACAGCCGAAACTATCTTGGCCGCACTATTTGCACTGTTGTGGCTGGGCGAGCAAATTTCACTAACGCAGTTCCTTGGCAGTATCGTGGTGATTGCGGGAATCTTGCTAGCACAAACGGCAAGAGAATCCAAAAATGAAAAGGTGGTCGAATAAGTGGCGACGGTAGAGCTGACACTAGAAACTTTTGAAAACACCATTGCCAAAGAGGGAATTCTTTTTGTAGATTTCTGGGCCGAGTGGTGCGGGCCCTGTCGCATGTTTGGACCCATCTTTGAAAAAGCCTCTGATGAAAACCCAGAGATCACCTTTGGCAAAGTTGACACCGAGGCTCAGCAAGAACTGGCTGGTATGGCCGGAATTACCTCGATTCCAACCCTGATGATTTTCCGCGATGGCATTCTGCTGTTCAATCAGCCCGGTGCATTGCCAGGACCTGCCCTAGATGAACTAATTGGCAAAGTTAGAGAGCTGGACATGAACCAGGTTCGGGCAGAAATTGCCAAGGAGTCTGGCAACTAAATGCGCAACAACTCCCTAGCGATGCTTGGCACCATCGCTGCGGTTGGAGTTTTAGCTTGGTGGATTGGCTTTTTTGACCCAACCACCTGCACCCCTGCCAATGAACAGGCCGGCTGGACATCCTGTGAAGCAATTGCGCAAGAGCGAACCATTGCCCTTTGGCTACTAATTGCAATCGTTGTTGTGTCGAGTTTGGTTTGGCTATTTAGGAAGCGGAAATAACTTCACCGGCTGCTTTGTAGGCAAGCTCTGGAAAAGCGTGCTGAACAGCAGGGTGCGTCACAACTCCCTCGTGCGCATTCAGTCCAAGCGCTAAAGCTGCGTCATCCTGCAATGCCTTCTTCCAACCCTTGCCAGCAATTGCGAGAACGTAGGGCAGGGTTGCGTTGGTGAGGGCAACTGTTGAAGTCGCAGGAACCGCACCCGGCATGTTTGCTACGCAGTAGTAAATGCTCTGGTGAACTGAGAAAGTTGGATCATCGTGGGTGGTTGGGCGAGATCCTTCAAAGCAGCCACCTTGATCGATTGCAATATCAACCAAAACAGAACCTGGCTTCATGGTCTTGACCATTTGATCTGTGACTAGCTTTGGAGCCTTTTCACCTGGAATCAAAACTGAACCAATCACTAAGTCGGCATCTTTGAGTTGATTTGAGATTTCGTAGGAGGTGGATACTCGGGTTTGCACACCGGGCAACATGTTTTCAATTTCACGCAGTCTCGGCAGTGAAAGATCAATCACGACCACATCTGCTCCCATGCCGTGAGATACTCGGGCCGCTTCGGTTCCAGCTACTCCGCCGCCAATGACAACAACCTTTGCTCTTGGAGTTCCCGGCACGCCACCCATCAGCAGTCCCCGACCACCCATGGTCTTCATAAGTTGGTTTGCTCCGATTTGAGCGCTAAGTCTTCCCGCTACCTCGCTCATCGGCTGCAGAAGTGGCAGCATGCGATTCGGCAGCTGGACAGTTTCGTAAGCGATGGCGGTGGTGCCGGAATTCAAAATTGCATCGGTGCAGGCTCTGGAAGCGGCGAGGTGAAGATAGGTAAACAGGGTCTGGCCCTTGCGCATCAGTGAATACTCGGCAGCAATTGGTTCCTTGACCTTCACGATCATTTCGGCCGCTGACCAAACTGCGGCAGCGTCCTTGGCAATCTCAGCGCCGGCTGCCTGATAATCAGCATCGCTGAATCCTGAGCCAACTCCGGCGGAGGCTTCAATTAGTACCTTGTGTCCCCGACTGACAAGTTCCTGCGCCCCGGCAGGGGTCATTGCCACGCGGTTTTCGTTGTTCTTGATTTCCTTAGGGACTCCGACCAGCACTGTTTTCTCCTTAGTCAAAACTTGCTTGAGTCTGCCTGTATCTGCGGGAAAAATCACTAATTGACGAAGATAATTCGGACTATTAGCCTAATTGGAGTTAGTTCTTCGAGGAAATGGGGTTTTGCGGTGCCAACTACGAAGAAAGTTCAACCCGTTGAGCTCGATCAGCAAGATCGCCAAATGCTCCAAATACTCTCCAGTAATGGCCGCATATCCAATGCCGACTTGGCGGCCGCCTTAGATCTAGCTCCCTCGACCACATTGGTGCGACTTCGAAGGTTGATGGACCAGGGAGTTATTCAATCTTTCAGTGCAGACATCTCGCCTAGTGCGATCGGACTTGAGCTGCAGGCTCTCATTTCTGTCACTTTGCGTGCAGGGGCAAGGGCTAACTTGGCTGACTTTATGAAAACTATGCAGGAGCATCCGCAGGTGGTGCAGGTCTTCTTCCTGGGAGGTCAAGAGGACTTCATGGTGCACGTTGCAGTGAAGGATTCGGATGAGGTACGCGAGTTTGTTTTGGCCCAGCTCAGCAACAACCCCGTTGTCGCTAACACCAGAACCAACCTGGTATTCGACCATTTTCATAAGGGCCCGATTAGCTAGAGTGGTCGGCGGAGCGAAGGAGCCGCGAGTTGACCTCTGAGATGCATAACCCTCAGTCTGATGACAAACTGCGCAAGGCTATTTTCGATTACGCCTCCGAGCGATTTGATTACAATCCCCCGCCGCTAGATGGGCCGGCAACTCCGGAAGAGCTAATTGCACAGGTTGGTCAAACCATTACCGAAGAAGGATTGGGCGGCGAAAACGCGCTGAAGCTGTTCGCTGAGAAGCTGGCTCCAGCAACTATCTCAACCGACCATCCCGGATTTCTCTCTTTCATCCCAGCTGCTCCGACCGAAGCTGCCAGCTTGTTTGATTTGGTGGTTTCCGCCAGTTCAATTTATGGCGGTTCCTGGCTTGAGGGATCGGGTGCTGTTTACGCCGAAAATCAAGTTCTTTCGTTTTTAGCCAAGGAGTTTGGCCTGCCCGCTGCTGCCGGTGGTGTATTTGTCCAAGGTGGAACACTAGGAAATCTCTCTGCCCTTGCAGTTGCCAGAGAGGAAGCAATCAAACGCTCTGGTGAGAAAAACTGGACCATTATCTGCAGCGAAGAGGCTCACTCATCAATTCAATCCGTGGCAATGGTGCTTGGCGTTAAGACCACTAAAGCGGCAAGCGGTGAAGCAGGATTTATTGATTACCAGTCCGCCAAGCAAGCAGTTACTGATGCAGAGCTAGAAGGTCTAACACCGATGGCCATTGTCGGCACTGCCGGCACAACTAACTTTGGAATTATTGATGACCTTGCAGGCTTAGCAAAGCTTGCGAAAGAACTAGACGTCTGGTTCCACGTCGATGGTGCCTACGGTTTAGCCGGCGCCTTGATTCCCGAACTCAGAGACAAGTTCACTGGCATTGAAAGTGCAGATTCGTTCATTGTTGATCCGCACAAATGGCTATTTGCACCATTTGATGCCTGTGCGCTGGTTTATAAAAACCCTGCACTCGCCAAGCAGACTTTCTCTCAGCACGGTGAGTATCTAGAGCCAATCAACAAATCCGTTGAGTGGAATCCATCTGACTACGCCTTCAATCTGTCAAGAAGAGCACGCGGTCTGCCGCTTTGGTTCTCACTGGCAACTCACGGAGCTGCCAAGTATCGCTCAGCCCTTCGCCAAAACGTCGAACTCGCTCACCAAATCGCTAAAGAAATCGAAGGCCGACCTGGGTTGAAACTGGTTCGCCAGCCACAACTATCAGTGGTGGTATTTGAAAAAATTGGCTGGGAGATGAAGGACTATGAGAGATGGTCAGAAAAGCTCCTGGCAAACCAGTTGGCCTTTGTATTGCCCTCATCTCTAAGAGGCAAGCCCCACACCAGGTTTGCGATTGTCAATCCGCAGACTAGTTTTGAGTTGTTGGTTGAAATTCTGGATTCGATGGATAAATGAAAATAACTTTCACCCCTGCCCCTAAATCACTCTCGCGAATTCGCGAGCCACAGCGCGCCATTTTGACCGTGGCAGCTTTGCAGTTTGCTTGGAAGGAAGACCCAGCTGAGCACGCTGGTCAAATCGAAAAGGCTGTCAAAGAGGCTAAGAGCAAGGGTGCGCAAATTATCTTTTTGCCAGAGCTCACTCTTTCTCGCTACCCAGCAGACGTCTGCCCGACAGCAGTGCCAAACCAAACCGCCGAGAAACTTTCTGATGGACCAACCGCAACTCTGCTGAAGCTATTAGCCCGTGAGAATGAGATTTTTGTTCACGGATCGCTTTTTGAGTACCAGCCATTTGAGGATGGTCGCGGACTCAACACCGCAATCTTGATTGATCCAAGCGGTGAAGTGGTTGGCAGAACTCCAAAACTCCACATCCCCGTCACCGAAGGCTACTTTGAAGACCAGTACTTCCAACCAGGCCCAAACCATGATCCATATCCGGTTTATGAGCTTGAAGCGGATGGTAAACCAAAACTCGGACTTCCAACCTGTTGGGATGAGTGGTTTCCGGAGGTTGCCAGAGCGTATGGGCTAGCGGGCGCAGACATTCTTTGCTACCCAACCGCAATTGGCTCTGAGCCAGACCATCCCGACTTTGATACGCAGCCACTGTGGCGTGCGGTAATCGTCTCTCACGCAATAGCAAATGGTTTATTCATTGTGGTGCCGAATAGATATGGTCACGAGGGAATTCTGAACTTCTATGGCAGCTCTTTCATTGTTGATCCTTATGGGCGAATTCTTGCCGAGGCCTCTAGAGATCAAGATGAGCTACTAATTGCCGAGCTAGATCTGGATCAAAGAAGAGACTGGCTTGAACTGTTTCCTTTCTTTGCAACCAGAAGACCTGAGACATATAAGTCTTTGGTTGAGCCGGTTGTAAACAAGCGAACAGTGGGCGGCCAGGGTGAGCTTGGCGGCATTCCGGGGCTTCAGCCATGAAAATGCCAGCAGAGTGGGAAAAACACTCAAGAACCTGGGTAGCTTTCCCTCACACCGGTTACACCCTCGGTGAAACTGAAGACGAAATAAAAGCTGCGTATAAAACCTGGTCCAACGTTGCCAATCAGGCATCTGACTTTGAGCCGGTAAGCGTCGTTGTTCATCCCGCTGATTTGAAAGTCGCGCAGCAATACCTTTCAAAAGAAATTGAGCTAGTTGAAATAGAAATCGATGATGCCTGGATACGCGATTCGGGTCCAACCTTTGCTTTCGATAGCAATGAACTAGTTGCGATTGATTGGGTTTTCAATGGCTGGGGCGCCCAGGGCTGGGCCAAATTTGATCAAGATGCCAAGCTGGCAACCAGAATCGCTGAACACCTGGCTGTTCGAAGAGTTGGCTCAGAGCTAACCAACGAGGGTGGTGGAATCCACGTAAATGGTTCCGACACGGTATTGCTAACCGAAACAGTCCAGCTTGGCAAAGAGCGCAACCCAAACTGGAGCAAAGAGCAGGTCGAGAAAGAGATTCACGAAAAACTTGGAACTTCCAAGGCGGTTTGGCTAAAGCGCGGACTCACGCGCGACTACGAAGAGTTTGGAACCAAGGGCCACGTCGACATCGTTGCTTGCTTTACACCTGATGGAAAAGTTCTCTATCACGACCAAACAAACGCATCTCACCCTGACTTTGCCGTCTCGGCCGAGGTTAGAAAAACTTTGGTGGATAGCCAGTTGGAGCTGATTGCAATTCCGGCACCTGAGGTACAAAAAGATTCCCACGGCTTTGTTGATTACAGCTATATCAACCACTACGTCCTAAACGAAGGGGTCCTGCTTTGCTCCTTTGATGACAGGATGGACAAAGAAGTCCAAGCAATGCTTAGAGATGTTTACCCCGGACGGGAAATTCGATTGGTTGACGCCAGAGAACTTTTTGCACGCGGAGGCGGCATCCACTGCATCACCCAGCAACAACCAGCAATTTAGGAGAAAAGATGAGCAGAACACCAACCCCAATTGATCAACTTTCTAATGACTGGGTGAAGCACCTTGCCAAGAAGTATCCAAGCTACGCCACCTACCTCGGTTTCCCCGGTGGCGAGCGGGATATGGATGATCATTCCCCCGAAGCTCTCAAGCAAGCCAGAGAGGATGCAGCCGAGCAAATCAGAAAACTCGAAGCGCTAAAGCCTGAAGATGCTGTTGATGAGGTAAGCAAAGATGCCCTACTACAAGAACTACAGAAGGAAGTTAGGACCTATGACGCAGGCCTTTACTTCCGAGACCTAAACAACATTGCTTCTCCTGCCCAAGGAGTCAGAGACATATTTGACCTCTCCGCAACCGCTACCGAAGCCGACTGGGACAACCTGGCTGCTCGAATGAACAAAGTCTCCGATTCTCTTCGCGGTTACGCCGAGACCCTGCGGGTTTCGATCAAGAACAACGATGCACCGGCTCGTCGTCAAGTTGAGGAAGTAATCAATCAGGTCAAGCAAATTACTGCAGCAGATGGTTTCTTCCGAGAGTTTGCCAAGAATGCCAAGCCTGAAACGGGCGAGCTGAGCACCACTCTCAGGAGTGAGCTTGCGAAAGCAGCTGAAGCAGCCACCGAAGGTTATGCACAGTTTGGTGAATTCTTGAAAAACGAATTGCTGCCCAATGCATCTATTAAGGATGCGATTGGTCGCGAGCGCTACGCACTTCTCAGCGAACGCTTTCTTGGGGCAGTTATTGATCCGGATGAGACTTATGAGTGGGGACGAGAAGAACTTGCTCGCATAATTGCCGAGCAACAAGAAGTTGCCAACATCATCAAGCCAGGAGCCAGCATCGAGGAAGCTTTTGACATCTTGGATAAAGATCCCAAGAGCAAGCTCTATGGAACTGATGAACTTCAAAAGTGGATGCAGAAGCTATCGGATCAGGCAATTGAAAAACTCAACGGCGTTCACTTTGAGATTGCAGAGCCTATTCGCAAACTTGAGTGCATGATTGCACCCACGAAGCACGGCGGCATCTACTACACCGGCCCAACAGACGACTTCTCAAGACCAGGCAGAATGTGGTGGTCAGTGCCAGAAGGTGTTACTGAGTTCAACACCTGGCGCGAAACAACCACCGTCTATCACGAAGGCGTGCCTGGTCACCACCTGCAGATTGCTCAATCGGTTTATGTGAAAGACCAACTCAATGACTGGCGCCGCTTGGCCGCTGGAACTTCCGGTCACGCCGAAGGATGGGCGCTTTATGCGGAGCGTTTGATGGAAGGCTTTGGTTTCTTGGATGACCCAGCAGATCGCATGGGCATGCTGGATGGTCAAAGAATGAGAGCCGCCAGAGTGGTGCTCGATATTGGAGTCCACACCGAAAAGCAAAAGCTCGACGGATCAGGTGTTTGGGACTTTGACTACGCGCTTGACTTCATGACCAAGAATGTCAACCTCAGTCCTGAGTTTGTTCGCTTTGAAGTTACCCGCTACTTCGGCTGGCCAGGGCAGGCACCGAGTTACAAGGTTGGGCAGAGAATCTGGGAGCAGATCCTTGCCGACTACAAAGCACGCAAGGGTGCGAGCTTCAGCCTGAAGGAATTCCACAAGGTCGCACTAAACCTTGGAGGGCTTGGGCTAGACAGCCTGCGCAGGGCTATGGAGCGAGCCTAAAAAGCTTTTTTTGGTTACGCTTAGGCGCATGTCTAAGGTTCTTTCCTCGCTACCAATTGGTGAAAAAGTTGGCATTGCGTTCTCCGGTGGTTTAGACACGTCTGTGGCAGTTGCCTGGATGAAGGAAAAGGGTGCGATTCCCTATGCCTACACCGCCAACCTTGGCCAGTATGACGAACCAGACATTGATTCAGTTCCTGCCAGGGCTAAAGAATATGGAGCGCAGGGCGCTCGGCTGATTGATTGCCGCGAGCAATTGGCAGAAGAGGGCCTTGTTGCGATTGCGTGCGGTGCCTTCCACATCAGAACCGGCGGCAAGGTTTACTTCAACACGACTCCTCTGGGTAGAGCTGTAACCGGAACTCTGCTGGTCAGAGCAATGCAGGAAGATGGTGTTTCGATTTGGGGCGATGGATCCACATATAAGGGAAACGATATTGAGCGTTTCTATCGCTATGGTCTGCTGGCAAACCCAAACCTAAAGATTTACAAACCTTGGCTTGATGAGAATTTTGTTGCAGAGCTCGGTGGACGAGCCGAGATGAGTCAGTGGCTACAGGAGCGAAACCTCCCCTACCGAGCATCGTCAGAAAAGGCATACTCAACCGATGCCAACTTGCTTGGCGCAACCCACGAGGCCAAGAGCTTAGAGCTGCTCTCCACCTCTTATTCGATTGTTGAACCAATCATGGGTGTGAAGTTCTGGGACGAGAGCGTTTCAATCAAGCCTGAACAGGTAAGCATTACTTTCGAGCAGGGTAGGCCGGTTGCCATCAACGGCAGAAAGTTGAAGTCTGCACTTGAGATTTTGACCCTTGCTAATGAAATTGGTGGTCGACACGGTCTTGGCATGAGCGACCAGATTGAAAACAGAATCATCGAGGCTAAGAGCCGCGGCATTTATGAAGCTCCTGGCATGGCACTTCTGCACATCGCCTACGAACGACTTATCAGCGCAATTCACAACGAAGACACAATCGCAAGCTATCACGAGCAGGGCAGGCGAATGGGAAGACTTCTATATGAGGGACGCTGGTTAGACCCGCAAACTTTGATGATTAGAGAGTCGCTAATGCGCTGGGTGGCTTCGGCCATCAACGGTTCGGTCACGCTGGAGCTAAGACGTGGCGATGACTACACGATTATTGACACCACCGGCGACCTCTCCTATCACCCAGAAAAGCTTTCGATGGAAAGAACTGAGGGTGCAGCATTTGGCCCGGCCGATCGAATTGGCCAGCTAACCATGCGGAACTTGGATATTGCCGACACCAGAAGCAAGTTGGATCTTTATCGCAAGCAGGGCCAAATCGATGGCGGAAATTTGGAGCTGACCTAATTGAGCACCCACATTGCAGCCAAACCAGGAGAAATTGCTGATTCCATCTTGCTCCCAGGTGACCCCCTTCGAGCGAAGTGGATTGCGGAGAACTTCTTTGAGAATCCTGTTCAATACAACTCCGTAAGGAACATGTTTGGCTTCACCGGAACCGTCAATGGCAAGCGAGTGTCCGTCCAGGGAACTGGTATGGGGGCTCCCTCGATAGGAATCTATGCCTATGAGCTGTTCAATGACTACGGTGTGCAAAAGGCGATTCGGGTTGGAACAGCTGGTGGTCTTGCCCCCACCAAACTGCGAGATGTCGTTATCGCAATCTCTGCATCGACCGATTCCAAAATCAACCGCAGAACCTATGGCGACCTAGATGTCGCACCTGCTGCCAGCTATGAATTGCTGGAAAAGGCTGTTGCCAAGGCGAGGGAAAAGCAGATGCCTCACCACATCGGAATGGTGGCGTCAGGAGATCTCTTCTATGACGAAACTGATTCGCTAGAGCATTGGAAAAAACTTGGCGTATTGGCACTGGAAATGGAAACCAGTCAGCTCTACACGCTAGCTGCCAAGTTTCGCCGTCAAGCGCTGAGCATCGTGACAGTGTCGGACATGATGGATGGGTCTGGTCACACATCTGCGGATGAGCGCGAAAGTGGTTTTAGAAACATGGTTGAACTTGCGCTAGCGGCGCTCTAGGAGAGAAATACTTTGCCTTCTACATCCAACTTGCTTGGTTTTTTGGTTTTGGCAATTGTGATCATTGTCGTGCCAGGACCAAGCGTGCTGTTTGCAATCGGCCGGGCCTTGGTGCTTGGTACCAAGCTGGCTGTGCTATCCGTCTTGGGAAACGCACTCGGTGTCGGGTTGCAGATTGTTGTGGTCTCGCTGGGGCTCGGGGTTTTGATTCAGCAAGCGCCTGGTTTGTTTTTTGCCATCAAAATAATTGGAGCGATAGTAATTGCGTATCTGGGAATCAAAGCAATCCTCGATAGAGGCAAAATGGAGCTTGCCGATAAAGAATCTAGTTCCAGCAAAGCCGTCTTACAGCAATCGATTGTGGTTGGTATTACTAATGCCAAAACCTTTGTGTTCTTTGTTGCCGCCCTGCCGTCGTTTGTCTCCCCCGCTGACGGCAATCCAATTATTCAGATGCTGATTCTTGGAGTCATTTTTAGTGTTATTGGAGTAGCGAGCGACATGGTTTATGCAGTAGCTGCCGGCAAGGCAAGAGACTGGCTCTCGACTTCACAGAAGCGACTTTCCACTTTTCGAGGAATCGGCGGATTTGCTCTGACATTACTTGGCATCTACATGCTGATCGACGCACTTTTCAACTAATTCCCTACTGGCAGTTTCTTGGAACTGGTCTCTCTCGAGCTTAAGGCTCAATCAAAACTTTAGGGTTTCTGAAAATATTCTTAAGTTCGTAAACAAAAATTTTCATTTCCTGCGCAAGTTGAGCGGTAAAGCCGGAAACAATCTCTAACCTTATGCCCATCACCTCACAGCCTCTACCAGCAAGGATCTATCAATGAAAAAACTAAGACCTTACGCAATTGCCGCAGTGTTAGCAACCACTCTTGGTCTAACTGCCTGCGCCGCACCAGCAGAAGAAATTGCCGAAGGATATGGCGAGCTTTCAGTTCAATTCTCGTGGATAAAAAATGCAGAGTTTGCTGGAGAGTATCTAGCTGACGCCAATGGCTATTACGCAGAAGCTGGTTTCAGTTCCGTGAACTTCATTGCAGGCCCAACCGCTACTGCGGCGGTGGTTTTATCTGGTGATGTTCTGGTTGGTCTATCTGATGCAGTGGCGGTGACTCCAGTGATTCTTGAGGAAGATGCTCCCTTAAAGATCATCGGTGCTACCTATCAAAAGAATCCTTTCACAATTCTGTCGCTGAAGGATGGGGCAAACATCCAAACCCCACAAGACTTGATTGGCAAGAAGATTGGTGTTCAGGCCGGTGGTAATGAAACCCTCTTCGACGCTCTGCTTGCTGCGAATGGTATTGATGCAAGTCAGGTAACAAAGGTTCCAGTTGAATATGACCCAGCCCCGCTGGTAAACGGCGAAGTGGATGGTTTCTTGGCCTATGTAACTAATGAATCAATCACGGTTGAAAACCTTGGATTTGCAACAACCAACCTGTTGTTCGCTGACAATGGCCTTCCGTTTGTTGCTGAGGCTTTCATTGTTACCCAGGACTCAATTGACAACCGTCGAGAGGAACTCAAGGCCTTCCTGCTAGCAACTATTCGTGGTTGGAAAGACGCAATCGCCAACCCAGATGAGGGAGCTCGTCTAGCAGTAGAGGTTTATGGCAAGGACCTAGGTCTCGACATCAACAAGGAGCGCCAGCAGTCAAAGGCGCAGAACGATCTCCTGGTGCTTACCGACGAAACTCGTGCCAACGGACTTCTGACCATTTCAGAAAGCCTGCAAGAGCAAAACATTCAGACACTAGCCCGTGCAGGTTACACAATTACAGCAGCCCAGCTCTTTGACATGAGTTTGCTAGCTGAGGTGTATGCCGAGCACCCAGAGCTTCTGGACTAGTCTTCGGTGATGGAAACCAATAATGCCGCTACCCCCTCAATGGGTAGCGGCATTACCATTTCTGGGCTTAGCAAAACATTCAATCTCGGTCGAGAACCCATTGTTGCTCTCGATAATGCGACCTTGCACTCTGATCGAGGTTCATTTCTTTCTTTGTTGGGACCCTCTGGGTGTGGCAAGTCAACAATTTTAAGAATTTTGGCTGGTCTCGAAACTCCGACCAGCGGAACTGTCACGGTTGATGGAATGGCACCTGCCGAGTTGCGCAGGGATCACAGACTGGGAATCGCATTTCAAGATTCTGCTCTAATGCCGTGGCGCTCGGTAGCTGCCAACATACGCTTGCCATTTGAGTTGGCGCATGTGCAACCGGATGAGAGTCTTATCAACGAACTAATCCGCCTGGTCGGTTTGCAGGGATTCGAAAATGCCAAGCCCGCGCAGCTATCAGGTGGCATGCGGCAGCGAGTATCCATTGCTAGAGCACTCGTGGTTCAACCAAGTGTCTTACTACTGGATGAACCGTTTGGTGCGTTGGATGACATGACAAGACAGCGCCTGAACCTGGAGCTGCTGAGAATATGGACTGAGAAACCCGCCACGACTTTGATGGTTACCCATGGTATTTCGGAGGCGATTTTTCTATCCGACCAAGTTGCAGTCATGAGCCCAAGACCTGGTCGAATTAAAGAAATCATCGATGTTGACCTGCCCAGACCCAGAACTCCGGAAATGATGCGGACTCCGGAGTTTCATCGATTGCACGATCGAGCCTCTGAACTCTTATTTGGATCAAGTGCAAACCAGGCAAATGACTAACACTCTGACAAGGGCAATGCCATCCCAAGTGACAGGGTTGGTCGGAGTCGCTGCGACCATTGGAGTTTGGTGGCTACTGGCAGCGACAGTTTTTGCAGGCGTGGGGGTTAGGCCAGACGGATCAGGCGGAGCGATACCAACTCCGCTGCAGGTTTTAGAGCAACTGCTCATAGACGGGTTTGGCTTCTACTGGAGAAATGGCTCAATTACTTTGGCCGAGGCAGCCATTGGGTTTTTTTGGGGAAACCTTTTCGCAATTTTGTTTGCTGGGATTGCACTGCTTTTGCCTCGGGTTGAATCCCTTTCCACCCAGGTAGCCGTCATCACCTATTGCATACCGATAGTTGCAATCGGGCCAATTGTTCGACTGGTGGTTGGAGCCCCGGGTGAAGGGGAACCCGCTCCGGCCGCCATTGTTTTAGCTGCCTTGAGCGTTTTCTTTACGACCTATGTTGGTGCCCTTACCGGTGTCAGAAGCAGCGACAAGAAGACATTGGAT
Source organism: Aquiluna sp. (assembly GCA_049242305.1). Classification (GTDB taxonomy): domain Bacteria; phylum Actinomycetota; class Actinomycetes; order Actinomycetales; family Microbacteriaceae; genus Aquiluna. The sequence goes on from JBMLPC010000066.1 coordinate 15,590, forward strand.
CTTGTCACCGCATACGGCGGCAATGCTTGGGACCGACTTATCAAAGTTCAATTACTTTCAGCGCTCCCCTCGATTTTTGCAGCATTCAAGATTGCAGCTCCCGCTGCATTCCTTGGTGCCATTTTGGGTGAGTACGTTGGTGGGCCGGATCTTGGTTTCGGTCCTGCAATGGTAAATGCCCAGCAGTCGCTTGAGATAGCTCGCGTTTGGGGTGTGGCGCTGGTGTCTGGTCTTATCGCCGGTGCTGGATACGCGCTTTTCTCTCTTCTATCTCGCCTGGTTACGCCATGGAGTAGGGGTGGCTGATGAACTTCAAGATTGAAGACTCCGAAGATAAATCCCTCATCGCAACTCGCGCGAGGGTGCGTCGCGAGGAAATTCAATATCAGCTAAAGCAGCTGGTTGAGGGCGTAAGTAATACCCTGCTTTCGCTACTTATTGTTCTGATGCTTTGGGTAGTTGCGCTGTGGGCATTTGACGTAACTCCCTACATCGGTAAGGGCCCGCTCGAAGTATTCGAATTTCTTTTCTTAGATGAAGAGGCGTTGGAAAACCAAATGTTGGTCGGGCAAGCTTTAGGCCAAACACTCGTTGATGCATCTATTGGTTTTTCTTTTGGTCTTTTGTTTGCAACCATCGTCGCCGTAATTTTCACACTGTCCAAGGGTCTGGAACAAGCTCTGATGCCGATCGCGATGCTGCTCAGGTCAGTTCCACTCATTGCCATGGCGCCTATATTGATTCTTATTTTTGGCAGGCAGCAGGTCACGGTGGCGGTAATGGGAGCTATCGTGGTGCTCTTTCCGGCACTTGTGAACATTGTCTTTGGTCTTCGCTCGGCAACCGAGGCCATGCTTGATGTGGCGAAGGTGTATGGTGCAAACAAAATTGCAGCACTTCGTTACGTCGCCTTTCCAGCGTCGCTCCCGTCATTTTTTGCAGCAGTTAAGATTTCCGTGCCCGGAGCCATCACTGGGGCTCTCTTGGTCGAATGGTTGGCCACTGGTCAGGGAATTGGTTACGCGATCATCTCGGCGGTAGGAAGAGCAAAAACAACCGAGGTTTGGACCTATGTTGTTGTAATTACCCTGGTTTCAATTCTTCTCTACAACCTCGTGGGTCTAATTGAAAACTACATCTTGTCGCGATTCGGGCAAGGAGTTAGAAAAGCGAGATAGCAAGCAGCTTCTGGCTTGAACGAGAGTATCAAGCTCAGCTGTTTTTATCGGGTCTTGATTCTTTCTTGGTGGTGAAAGCAAATATCGCGAGACCTAGGACTAGCGCCCCTGCTCCTACACCGTAAGCCAAAACTTCATCTGCCCTGTTGGCATCAACGAAAACACCCACGAATACCACAGCGATGATTGCCACTACTACCCCGATGAGCTTTGACTTAAGATCATCTAAATCCTTCACCTGAAGCCAGGCGGGAACCTTAATCTCAGCATCAACAAACAATTCGTAAAGCCCATAACCAATAACAAGAAGGACGGTTCCTAGCAAAATCGCGTCAACTGCGGTCAAGACCTCAACAATGGTTTCCTTTAGCGAGACCTGGCTAGAAACCGCATCGGCAAAAACTCGAATCATTTCGATAGAGCCCTGAGCCATAAGCAAGAGAGCTCCGATTATCGATGCTAGGGCAGGAACAAACACTGCAAAGCGAGTCAAACCAATTAGTTTTCGCATTAGGTCAATCTATACCAACCCTGGACTTCTAAGGCTGCCGTCCTCGGCAAGATCCGCGCCTACAACCAAGAGATTAGAAGCCCCAAAAGAGAATCCGACACTTACAAGCTTGTCTAGAGACCCTTATAGGCGACTATTGAAAGGATTTTCTGGTCCTCACCAAAACTTATGACATCCACAACCCGTAGGTTCTCGACCTCGTTGATCACAATTTCCAACTCAGCGGCGGCGACCACCTCACTCATGACCAGATTCTTGATTTCGATTCTCAGACTCTCGACAGCTTGAAAATTGCTCGTGAACTCTGCAATTGCCGCATTAAAACCCACCACCTCACGATTCCAATCGCGCAGGACCACATTCGGTGAAAACATGGCAGATATAGCAGCAATGTCCTTTTCTTCGTATGCCGATATAAATCGCTTGGTCAACGATTCAATATTGAGACGGCTGGCCATGGTTCCTCCATTAAAGCGCCCTCGGCAGGAATCGAACCTGCGACCAAGAGATTAGAAGGCTCTTGCTCTATCCACTGAGCTACGAGGGCAGATGGAAACATAGAGAGTTTAGTGGACGGGTCCTTAGTGGGAGGCCCACCTAGAACTCCCAGCGACCGCTGCGTCCCAGCCCCGCTTCACCTCTTTGAATGCAAACATAATGCCCGCTGTCAAAAGGACTACCGTGATGAAGTAGGCGGCGAGAGTTGAAATCACTCCGAAGCTCACCAGGCTAGTGATTCCCCAGCCGGCAATACCAACCAACGCCGCTCCTGCAACTGTTCGAATGGCCCCAAATCTGGCTGTCTCGCCAATAAGTAATCCCACTACAAGTAGCGGCTCTAGAGCAAAACTTTCAACTTGTTCAGTTCCTGGTATCCCCAGCACGCTTGCCCAAAATAGACCAAACCAAGCGACCAACGATCCAACGGCCAGCAAAGAGTAAAAAGCTTGTTTGGGTGAAAGCCCCATGAAGTTAGCAACCCGCTTATAGATAAAGGCGCCGACCAGAGTAAAAATCAAAACCACCAACAGGCTGCTTGGAGTTGCAATCTGCAGAAGATAAGCACCACCAATGATGCCGGCTGTTCCCAGGCCAAAAGCCAGTCTCGCCACAATTGCGGCTGAAACAATTACAAAAGCTAGAAGTGGGTCTTGAGTTACAAAAGCAGGCAGCGGTTCAGTTTGGATTGAATTAATTTGCATTAACCAATACATAAATAGTCCAGCTATAACCGTTACCAGGGTTACTCCTGCAGCGCTTATGTAGGTTCTGATCAGGCCCTGTCTTGCGGCATCGTAAGCAGTCAGGCCATTGGTTATGTAAAGACCAGCCGCCAAGTAGGTTGAATAAGTATCAAATCCAGGCAGTTGCAGAAGATTTAGTCCAAGAATATGAATCGACATGGGGACAAAAATCCCAGCAAAAAAGAGCCAAACTCGAGGTAGTGGCCAACGTTCACTGAGGTAGCGAATCGTTAAATAACCGAGGGTTGACAAAACTAACCAGCCAACGAGGTTGGTCCAGTCAGCTGAAAGAACCATTATCGCGAGGAAAGGTGCCGTTACTACTCCCCCACTATTCACGCGGAAGAAGTGGTAAGTCAGGGCGGAAATAATCAACCCGACAACCAAGATTCCCCGTACTAATTCGACATCGAGTTCGATCATGAGCTAAAAGCCTCTGACTGAGTAAGTTTTACACCATTGAGAAAACGAGAGCGCAAAATATCCACTTTGGACCCGTGGGTATTCTCAACCAAGATAAGAATTAGCCTTCCGTCTACCAGCTCAGGTTCCAGAACTCTTAGTTTTTTGATAATTCGCTCTGGAAAGAGACAGTCAAGATAGGACAGCTGAACAAAGTTGGTGTCCCAAACCTTTGGTCCCGCAGCCGATCGCAAATACTCAAGAGTCTGGGGCTTGTTGAGCCAGTGATAAAGCGGACCGCTGACGAGCGCAATCGGATAAAGACCAGCCAGTGAGGCAGAGAAAATGACTGAACGCAAAGGCCTTTCCCAGCGGTTTACCAAAACCGGCACAACTTTCTTACTTTGAATCTTCCAACTCTGTAGAGCTTCAAAGGCTGAGGTCGGATCGTTGGCGCCACCGATGTCAATCATTAGTGTTTCAACTCCATCCAGCTCCTGTTTGTAAAGCTCTAGTGCCCTGGGTTCCAAACCAGCCTTCTGTAAACCCTGAACAGCTAGCTCCTCACTCGCCCCCGCCAATTCACAGACAGCTTGTGCAACCGCAACGTTCACCGGGTGATGCCCTGGGACGAGCGGCGTTGATTCACTGGGCACACAGCTAACAAACTTCACATTTCTTTGCTCACACCAGTCTCGATACGCAGCAATTAGGTCTGGCTGGTTTACACCCGTGACCAGCACATCACACCTTTCGATTGCATTCAAAATGTTCATGCCAATTTGAAATTCGTCCAAACCTTCGTCTTCCAAATGATCCAAACGAATGGTTGGAATCACCACAACTTGTGCTTGGACATACTTAGCTTGAACGGTGTGAATTAGTCTTGGCGAAACCGCCATGCATTCAAAGACTCCGTGCGTGGCGCCTGCTCTAAATCCACGCCTTACGGCCTGCGGCATCTCGGAGATTCCAGCAGTACCCAATCTTGACGTTGTCACCTCGGTGCCGTCCGGAGAAAGTTCGACGGCAACAGTGCCGGTGACTTTGCCATATGTTTGCAGCCCAGAATTTGCCAAACCTGAGTGGATTAGGCGAACAGTGCCAGATTTTCCTCGGCTTCCAGTTACGAGAATTCTCATTTGAAAGCTGTCACGAGCGAATTTAGCTCGCAGAGCTAGTGCGACGAGAAGTGTTCCATAAATCGTTACCGCGAAAAGTGAAATCCAGCCCGGTATCCAAGTTGAGAAATCAACAGCACCCATGGTCCCCCCCCATGAATGAGGCTACTCTCGAGATCTCAAATTGGGCAAGGCCTCCACAATGCTGTTGGCTGCCATCTTTAGTGGCTTGATGACTGTCACCCGCGGGTGTTCCTGCAGCAGAACCGCGGTTGGGGCATCCATGGCTGTGAGACAAATCTGACCCTCATAACCAAAGCGGTCCAGTGTCTCTAGTAGAACCAAATTAGTTCCGCGCTCTTGAGCTGTGCAGATCACTGCGTCTGCTTCATTCAGTGGTAGCGAGTAAGCAAATTCAGGGTCGCTGATGTCGCCATAGAGCGTTGCAAAACCCTCTGAAGCAAGTTTGTTGAGGGCTTCCGGGTTGTGGTCGACTACCAACAGGTTGGCACCCTTTTCAGCCAATCCACCGATGACATTTGATCCCAGGCGACCTGCTCCGATAACGATGGCGTCGTAGCGGGCCTCAATTGCCTCCTCATCGAGCCGGTCTTCAGCTGGGACGTCAAATTTCTTGAGGATGGGCAATAACCACTGGTAGATGCGCTCTGAATACAAAATGAAATAGGTGGAAAAAGTAATTGTGATTACTGCAACCAGGGTGACCAGGCTTAGCGCCGATTGATTGACTTGGCCCAGTGAAAAGCCCAGTGCCATCAGAATCAGGGAGAACTCACTGATCTGGGCAATAGCCAAAGAAGTCTTGAATGAAACTTGGTTCCGATAACCAAGCCAGCGCATGATGGCCATCACTATCAACGGCTTGGCAATGAGGACAAAGATTGAGATGACAATTGCTGGCAACAGCTGCTGCAGCGCATCAGCGAGGCTGAGCGAGGATCCGAGTTGAATGAAAAAGAACAGAACCATGATGTCCCGCAGGCTCACCATCTTGCCGCTGAGGCTTTCGCGATAAGGGGTGGAGGCGAGAGCAACGCCTGCTATGAACGCACCGATCTCCATCGAAAGCCCAAGCGTGTGGCTTATTGCAGCGAGGCTGAGTGCCCAGCTCACTCCAAAAATTAGCGTCAACTCTTGGCTCTTTGATAGCCAGGCCAGCAGTTTTGGTAGGAGAAACTTCGAAATCAGGGCTGCTGCTGCGATGTAGATAATGCTTCCAAAAATTAGCACTGGAATCGAGCGATCAACCTCGCCAGCACTCGAACCAATTGCTGCAATAACGACCATAAAGACAATGACGAGAATATCCTGAACAATCAAAAAACCAACAGCAATTTGACCATGCAACTGATCAATTTCTCTTCTGTCGGATAACAGCTTTACCACAATGATGGTGGAGGAAAAACTGATTGCCACTGCAATGTAGGCGGCTTGTGCAGCATCAAAACCAAAGGCTAGAACGATAGCGAATCCCAGCGCTGTCGTGAAAAGAACTTGTCCTAATCCAGTTAGGACAGCAACTTTTCCGATGTTTTTTATAAGGCTCAAGTCAAGTTTTAGACCAACCAAAAACAGCAGCAGGGCGATACCTAGCTCCGCAAACAGTTCAATTTCGGACTCGTAGTGAACCAAGTCCAAAAAGGTTGGGCCTAGCAGGATGCCTACAAAGATGTAGGCAACCACCAGAGGTTGCCGTGCGAGCTTGGCTCCAAACCCGACCACTGCTGTCACCAGCAGAATCAGGGCCACTTGCCCAAACGCGCTTTCGATCACAGTCAAACAATAACAACCAAGGGATTTCCTTTACTCAACAAATCAGCGCCCTCAGAGGCTCTAACCTAGAGGGGTGCGGGAAACCATGACGCTGAAAACAACCCAAATACCGAGCCTTCCTTCGGCTGAGCTCGTTGAGGCTGCTATTGAGCAAGTTAAGTCCTGGGTCGATGAATCGCGAAGGCTAAAAGTAAACAAGCCATCCAAGCGGCTGGCAGGGCTATTGCAAGATGAGCGCGGACTTGAATTTGCGGTTGGGTTCATCGACGGAGTTATTCGTCCGGAAGATTTGCGTGTAGCTGCCAATAACCTCTATCGACTTCGCACCATTACACCAAAATTCCTGCCTCTCTATCTGCGACTAATGGTTGCGCTCGGAGCTAATTTCGCAGTAATTCTCCCCTGGCCAGTCATTCCAATAGCCAGAGCATTTCTAAGAAACTTGGTTTCTCATTTGGTGCTGGATGCCAGAAGAAGCAAATTAATAAAATCAACCAAAAAGCTCGGTCTAGCAGGCACGACTCTAAATATAAATCTGCTGGGTGAAGCGGTATTGGGTAAGTCCGAGGCAAACAAGCGACTTGAGGCGGTCAAGGAGATTCTCAGCCGCCCTGAAACGGAATATGTCTCGGTCAAGGTTTCTGCAATCGTCTCTCCACACTCGCCATGGGCTTTTGATCAGGCTGTGCAGGAGGTAGTTGAGCGTCTGACTCCTCTATATGAGATTGCTAACTCCAGCCCAAGTAAAAAATTTATAAATCTCGACATGGAGGAATACCGCGACCTCGATCTAACTGTCGCTGTCTTCAAGTCCATTCTCCAAAAACCACAGTTTAGAAACCTAACCGCTGGAATAGTGCTGCAGGCCTATCTACCAGATGCGCTTAGAGCGATGATTGATTTGCAGCAGTGGGCTGAGCTGAGAGTTTTGCAAGGTGGCGCACCTATCAAAGTTCGCGTGGTCAAGGGTGCAAACCTGCCAATGGAAAGAGTTGATTCTGAACTGCACGGCTGGCCACTAGCAACCGTTTCATCCAAAGCTGAGGCAGACGCAAATTACAAGCGAGTGCTCAACTATGCGCTGACGGAAAGCCGCGTGAAGAATGTTCACATCGGTGTTGCCGGTCACAACCTGTTCGACTTGGCTTGGGCATGGTTACTGGCATCTCAGCGCGGTGCCCAGAGTGGCCTTGATTTTGAAATGCTGCTGGGAATGGCACCAAATCAAGCCAAGGTGGTCAGTAAAACCGTTGGCAAATTGGTTCTCTACACGCCAGTTGTCTATCCCAAAGAATTTGATGTTGCGATTGCCTATCTAATTCGAAGACTGGAAGAAGGCGCCACCAAAGATAACTTCCTTTCGAGCGCTTTTCAGCTAGCAGATTCTCAATACTTGGAACTCGAGGTTGAGCGCTTCAAAAATTCCGTGGCTCTGCTGGACACCAGTGTCCCCATTCCGAATCGCATTCAAAACCGCACGCTGCAAGAGCCGGTTGTTCTGGAGGGCCCCTTCGCAAACACCGAGGATACCGATCCCGCAATATCGGGAAACCGAGAGTGGGCTAAAACAATTTTTAGGCGTTTGGCTGACTCCCAAATAGGCGAAGACCTGGTCGAGGAAAACACAATAGACAGCGAAGCAACGCTGAATCAAGTCATCGATAATGCACTTTTAGCCCAGGAAAGTTGGGCTCGACTAACACTGCTCGAGCGTTCTGATTATCTGCTTCGCGCAGGGGTGGTTCTGGAGGAAAACCGCGAATACCTAATTGAAGTTGCCATGTCAGAGGCTGGCAAAACTATTGATCAAATTGATACCGAGGTTTCTGAGGCAATTGACTTTGCTAACTACTATGCCAATCAGGCCCTGCGTTTGGGAGCACTTCCAGGCGCTCAGGCGATACCGAGAAAACTTACTGTGGTCACTCCCCCATGGAATTTCCCGGTAGCAATTCCAGCTGGAGGCGTTCTGGCCGCACTAGCTGCCGGCTCGGGAGTAATTTTCAAGCCAGCCAGCCCAGCGGCAAGGTGCGGTGCAGTGCTCGCAGCGTTACTAAAGGAGGTTTTGCCAGAGGGTGTACTAACAGTTGTTCACATCGGAGAAAAGCAGCTCGGAAAACAGCTGATTTCACACCCCAGTGTTGATCAAGTCATTCTTACCGGTGGCTACGAAACCGCTCAACTCTTTAAGCAGTTCAAACCCGATCTAACCGTCTTGGCAGAAACCAGCGGAAAGAATTCCATCATCGTCACTCCCCACGCCGACCTAGATCTCGCTGCCAAGGATGTTGCCTATTCGGCATTTGGTCACGCCGGTCAAAAATGCTCTGCTAGTTCGGTAGTGATTTTGGTTGGTTCAGTGGCAAAGTCAAAGCGTTTCCGAAACCAACTACGTGACGCCGTTGAGTCTCTCAAAGTTGATTTCCCACTAAACCCCGCTGCTCAAATGGGTCCAATGATTGCACCCCCGCAGGAAAAGCTTCTGCATGGCCTCACCAAACTGGACGCGGGTGAGCGTTGGTTCATCGAGCCAAAACAGCTGAGCGAGGACGGAAAGCTTTGGTCGCCAGGCGTCAGGGAGAGAGTTCGATTCGGCTCAACCTCTCACAAAGTCGAATACTTTGGCCCGGTTCTTGCGATCATGACTGCCAAGAATTTAGAGCAGGCAATCAAGATTCAGAATGCCGTTGACTATGGCCTGACTGCTGGACTGCATTCTCTGTCACCAGAAGAAATCAATCTTTGGTTAGAAAAAGTGCAAGCGGGCAACGTCTATGTCAACCGCGGAATAACGGGTGCAATTGTTAGAAGACAGTCGTTTGGTGGCTGGAAAAAATCAGCTGTCGGCCCCACCGCTAAAGCTGGAGGCCCCAACTATCTATTCTGCCTAACCGATTGGAAGTCAGTTTCAAATAACGCCAAGGAGCCGATTGGTGAAAAGGTGGTTGAAGAGCTGATGGTGATGGCTACCGCCAGCACTCTTAGCGATAAAGAGATTGAATCGCTGGTTAGAGCAGCCCAGAGTGATGTTGCTGCCAGGAACGAATACTTTTCCAAGTCCCAAGATGAGTCTGGACTTAGCGTTGAGAAAAACATCCTTCGCTACTCCAGATCCGATTGCAGCATTCGTATTCAACCTTCTGCCAGTGAATATCAAATTTGGCGCAGTCTAATCACCGCACTGGCTTTAGGAAGAGTGGAGATAAGCGTTGATGAGCTGCCAGCTAGAGTTTTGAAATTTGTTCGAAAAGCTGGAGTATCGGTCACACTCGAGGGCGAAGAGGCTTGGTTGTCATCACTCTCAAGGCGACCTCGCAGGGTCCGGGTCATCGGGGCCATAGATAAAACACATCCAGCGCTTGCCAATGTCGATACTGCAGTGTTTGATGCTGAACAAACCGAATCGGGCATCATTGAGCTTCTGCCCTTCTATAAGGAGCAGGCCGTGAGTATCACTGCCCATCGCTTCGGAAACCCCGCCAGACACCTGTCTTTGGTGCGTATCTAGGCGGTATTTCCCAGCCTTTGTGGGGCCCAATGGGAGTATTCTGGCTCCTTGGCTGGTTGAACCAGCTAGGAATAACTAAGAGGTAATTTTGTCCATTCTTTCCAAGCTTTCTCTCAAGAACCGCTCCGTCGTCGCCCTGGTGACCCTAATAGTTGCAGCTTTCGGATTTATTTCGGTTGGTGGACTCAAGCAGGAGCTGATCCCATCTATTGAGATTCCATCCGCTGCCATTGTTACCTCTTATCCGGGTGCATCACCGGAGGTTGTGGATAGCCAAGTCTCCTCACCAATCGAGCAGGCAGTTATCGGCTTGGAGGGAGTTGAGTCAACAACTGTCACCTCCACCACTGGACTTTCAGTCCTTCGGGTTTCCTTTGCTTTTGGCACAACCTCTGACCAAGCAACCGAAAAGCTAAATGGAGTGCTCTCAGATCTAGATGGACTGCTACCTAGCGATTCTGAGCCGCGCATCATCTCGGGAAGCTTTGACTCTGTTCCAATCATTGTTCTAGCCATAAGCGATAACAATGGAGACAACGAGCGCATTGGTAAGAAGTTAGAGGAAATCGCCCCAACTCTTTTCCAAAAAGTTGATGGCATTCGTGAGGTTGCAGTCTCTGGCGCTAAAGAAAAGCGCATCAATCTGACCTTGAACCAGGTAGCCCTGGCAGCTGCCGGCCTGACTCAGCGCGACATTATTTCTGCAATAAATGCAAACGGACTGGTGCTCCCCGTTGGCTCTATCACCGATACCGAAGGCTCGGTCTCGGTTCAGGTGGGCAATGCGGTTGACACCGTTGAGCTATTTGAGAGCCTTCCTTTGATTCCAGCTCAGCCCAACCCAGCTGCCCCGGTTGTCACCATCGGTGATGTTGCTGAAGTTGCTCTAGAGCAGGCACCAATTACGACGATTGCCCGCACTAACGGAAATGAATCCCTTGCAGTTTCGATCGTGAAAACGCCTGAGGGTAACTCGGTGGCTGTTTCGAACGGTGTTCAAGACTTAATTCCTGAACTGGAAGATGCTCTGGGCGGTGGCGTCACAACGGTCACCATTTTCGACCAGGCTCCATTCATTGAAAAATCAATCAAGGATCTAACTACCGAGGGTCTGTTGGGTCTGGGTATGGCCGTGCTGGTTATCTTGGTCTTCCTGCTCAGCTTCAAGTCCACCATCATCACTGCAATCTCGATCCCGACCTCGGTGTTGATTACCTTTATTGGACTATCGGTGGCGGACTACTCGTTGAACCTGCTGACACTGGGTGCCTTGACCATTTCTATCGGTCGCGTGGTAGATGACTCAATCGTTGTTATTGAAAACATTAATCGGCACCTCAGTTACGGCGAAAAGCGAAGAAAAGCCATCATGACTGCGGTGAAGGAGGTCGCGGGAGCGATTACCGCTTCCACCATCACTACAGTTGCGGTGTTCCTACCGATTGCTCTAGTTGATGGATTAGTCGGCGAGCTATTTAGACCATTCGCCTTCACCGTGGCAATCGCGCTACTAGCGTCCTTGCTGGTGAGCTTGACCATCGTGCCGGTATTTGCCTACTGGTTCCTGCGAATGCCTAAGCGCCTAAATGCACTAAAAGAGGCTGACCCGAAGAACTTCGAGAAGAAGCAGCGAGTAGCTGAAGAAGAACGCGAAAAGAAGAGCCTGCTGCAGCGCACCTACATGCCAGTTCTGCGCGGAACCACTCGTCACCCTTGGCTGACTCTAACCGCAGCGCTACTAATTCTTGGTTACACCTTCTCGTTGGTTCCGCTGCTCAAAACCAACTTCATTGATGGTGGCGGCTCCAACCAGTTCACCGCCCGTCTTTCCATGCCATCTGGCACCACTTTCGAAGAGCAGGATGCTGCGGCCAAAAAGCTTGAATCAGAAATTCTCGCTATCGAGGGTATTGATGTTGTTCAAACAACGGTTGGATCTGCAGCTGACGGACGCGTCGCATTCGGAGCCGCTGCTCGAGGCATCGCCTTCAGCATTATTGCCGATGAGGGTGCGGACCTAGAACAGCTGCAGGCAGAGGTACTTAACCTGCCTGCTCCAGCTAACAGCGAAATTTCAACCAGCCAAGGTGGCGGCTTTGGTTCCTCTGAAACCATCGACATTGAAGTTTCAGCAACCGACAAGGATCTGTTGCAGCAGGGCGTGAATCAAATTGCTGATGCTATGCAGGGACTTGAGAACATAACCGCTATCTCCTCAACGCTGGAAGCAGATGAGCGAGTATTAGAGATAAACGTTGATCGCGAGGCTGCGGCTCGTTACCTGCTAACCGAGACTGCAGTCACCGGCATTGTGGCTGCTCAGCTAAGACCAAGTCCGCTCGGAACAATCAGAATTGATGAGCGCGATACCCAGGTGTTCATTACAGGCTCTGAGCCTCCAACCTCGGTTGAAGAAGTTAGAGATCTTCGTATTCCAACCTTTGCAGGCCTTGTGACCCTGTCTGAGATTGCAGATGTCAATGAAGTGCTAAAGCCAACCTCAATTACCTCGCAGCGCGGCAACCGCACTGCCGAGGTTCAGCTAACCCCGGAGGGTGATGACTTGGGTGCCATCACCGTCGCTATCAATGAGCGACTGGCTGACGTTGATCTGCCGATTGGCGTCGAGGCAACCGTTGGTGGTGCAGCAGCCGATCAGGCTGAAAGCTTCCAGCAGCTTGGGCTTGCGCTGTTAGCAGCGGTTGCCATTGTTTACATCGTGATGGTGGCCACCTTCTCATCATTGATTCAGCCACTGCTACTGCTGATTTCGATTCCGTTTGCGGCAACCGGTGCGCTGGGACTATTGCTCCTAACCGACACGGCGCTTGGAGTACCGGCACTAATTGGAATGCTGATGCTGATTGGAATTGTGGTGACCAACGCGATCGTTTTGATTGACCTGGTCAATCAGTATCGCAAGCAAGGTAAGAGCGTGCTTGATTCGCTATTTGATGGTGCAAGACAGCGTCTGCGTCCAATCCTGATGACAGCTCTCGCCACCATCCTGGCACTAACACCAATGGCCTTTGGACTAACCGGAAACTCTGGGTTTATATCTCAGCCGCTTGCAATTGTTGTGATTGGTGGATTGTTCTCCTCCACGCTACTTACCTTGATCCTGGTCCCAACCCTCTACTGGCTAGTTGAGGGCCGCAAGGATCGCAAACAGCTTCGACTGAATCGAAAAGCAGCTCGCAAGGCTAAGAAAAATAAGGTTGATGCGCCTGTGGTTGAACCAGCCACGGCTCCCGTGACGACCATGACAATCCGCGAGGAGACTGTGGTGACCGACACTGCGACTCTTCAGTGGTCGGAAGTTAGCGTTGAAACAGAAATGCCGCTGGATGATGAAACCCAGATGCGTTGGGCGGAAGAGGCGGTTGATTCACAACCTGCCAGCGCCAGCGCAAGCAGCTCTGTACCTGAATTCCTAACCAGTGAGTTGCCGATCATTCAGCAGAATGAAAAGCCCTCTCGCAAGGAGCTGCGTGAGCAAAAGCGACAAGCCAAGCTCGAAGCTAAGGCTCAGCGCAAAGCTCAAAAGAATGCTCGCCACTCAAACGACTAGGTAGTCATGACTGAATACATCGTCTGGGCTGACTGTGAGATGACCGGGCTGGACATCGAAAAAGATGAGATCTGCGAAATTGCAGTCATCGTCACCGATGATCAACTCAAGCCGGTTGATGAGGGAATCCAAGTTGTAATCAAGCCGAGCGCAACCGCTATGGCAAACATGGGCGACTTTGTCAGACAAATGCATACCGACAGCGGACTGCTGTCCGAGCTTGAATCCGGTGTCAGTATTGAAAGTGCGCAGGAGCAGGTGCTTGCTTACCTGGGCAAGTTCATTACTGAACCGAAGACCGCTCCCCTGGCCGGGAACTCGATTGGCACCGACCGAATGTTCATCATCCGGCAAATGCCGAAACTGGATGCTTTTCTGCATTACCGAAACATCGACGTCAGCTCGCTAAAAGAACTAGTCCGCAGGTGGTATCCAAGGGTCTACTTCCAGCTGCCCAAGAAAGTCGGCTCCCATCGAGCGCTAGCCGATATTCGTGAATCTATTCAGGAACTGGCCTACTACCGACTAGCGGTATTGGTGCCAGAACCTGGCCCAGACAGCGATAAAGCCAAGCAGATTGCAAAGAAAGTCGCTGATACAATCTAGGGGTTCTGGCTAGTCCAGACATGGTGGGTATAGCTCAGCTGGTAGAGCACCTGGTTGTGGTCCAGGGGGCCGCGGGTTCAAGTCCCGTTACTCACCCCAATTTACTTAGCTCGTTCTAAAACCAATTCTCGAACTCGAGCTGCATCTGCCTGACCACCCATTGCCTTCATGACAGCGCCAATCACCGCACCAGCTGCCTGAACCTTGCCCTCGCGAATCTTCTCAAGGACATCTGGTTGTGAGGCAAGTGCCTGATCGATTGCTGCGATCAGTGCTCCCTCATCGCTTACGACTTTTAGCCCGCGCTTTTCAATGACTGCTCGTGGTTCACCCTCACCAGCGAGAACTCCTGCCACAACATCTCTAGCAAGGCGATCAGTGAGTTCTCCGCTGTCAATGAGAGTTTGGATTTCTGCTACCTGCGCTGGTGTTATAGCAAGTTCCTCAACTGATTTATTTTCGGAATTTGCAATTCTTGCTAGCTCACCACTCCACCACTTGCGAGCAGCTTGTGGTTTGGCGCCCGCCTGCACGGTTGCATCGATAACATCAAGCAAATCGGCATTCACTACATCTCTGAATTCAAGTTCGCTAAATCCCCACTCGGCCGACAAGCGCTTGCGCCGCTTCTCTGGATTCTCAGGCAGTGACTGGCGAATCTCTTCCACCCACTGCGTCGCTGGTTCCACTGGAACCAAATCAGGCTCTGGGAAGTAGCGGTAGTCCTCCGCGTCAGACTTCACTCTTCCGCTGGAGGTGTAACCACGATCTTCGTGCCAATGTCTGGTCTCCTGAATGATGGTTCCGCCATTAGCGAGGATATGAGCTTGACGCTGGATTTCATAGCGAACAGCACTCTCTACGCTTCGAATCGAGTTCACATTCTTCGTCTCGGTTCTGGTTCCAAGCTTGCTCTCACCCTTTGGACGAAGTGAAACGTTCGCATCGCAGCGGACGTTTCCGCGCTCCATCCGAGCGTCTGAGACGTTCATTGACTTCACAATGTCGCGAATTGACCTGACATAGGCAGCGGCCAGTTCTGGCGCCTTATCCCCTGCGCCAAAGATTGGTTTAGTCACAATCTCGACAAGCGGAACACCAGCACGGTTGTAATCAACCAATGAGAAGTCAGCGCCGTGAATGCGGCCAGTTGAGCCACCAACGTGGGTGA
Organism: Aquiluna sp.; assembly: GCA_049242305.1. Taxonomy (GTDB): domain Bacteria; phylum Actinomycetota; class Actinomycetes; order Actinomycetales; family Microbacteriaceae; genus Aquiluna. The sequence continues at coordinate 30,696 of JBMLPC010000066.1, forward strand.
GCTTGCCCGCGTCCTCCTCCATGTGAGCACGCTCAATCTCAACTTCAAACACCTGGCCCTCTGAAATCTCGACGCTTAGCTTTCCGCCAAAAGCAATCGGCTCGTCATACTGCGAAGTCTGGAAGTTCTTGGCCAGATCTGGATAAAAGTAGTTCTTTCTAGCAAATCGGCAGGTTTTGGCAATATCGCAACCAAGCGCTAATCCAATCGCAATAGATGACTCAACCGCTTTCTTGTTTACCGAAGGCAGTGCGCCGGGGAGGCCAATGCAGATTGGACAAACGTTGGTGTTTGCCTCGTTGCCGAACTCATTCTTGCAACCGCAAAACATCTTGCTCTTAGTGTTCAGCTCAACGTGGACCTCAAGGCCAATTACAACCTCAAACTGCTCAATCGCCTTCTCATATGGCATTAGCTGATCTTTAGACATTTAGTGCCTCCAAATCCGGTGCCTGGCTAATCAAATAACCGCCCCACTGCTGCTTGTAGAGGTTTTCAATCAACGCCGCCACCCGATAAGCCTTGGCATCCTGCATCGCTGGAGCCAAAATCTGCACGCCCGATGGCAAACCATCCTCCTTGGCAAGACCATTTGGAACCGAGATGCCGGGAATTCCAGCCAGGTTGGCAGGAATGGTGGCAATGTCGTTTAGGTACATCGCTAGCGGATCATTTACCTTTTCGCCAATTTTGAAGGCGGTGGTTGGCGCGGTTGGGGTAAGTAGAACGTCGACCATAGAAAATGCATTGGCAAGGTCTTGCTGGATTAGCGTTCTTACCTTCTGCGCCGAGCCGTAGTAAGCGTCGTAGTATCCGGAAGAAAGAGCATAGGTTCCCAGAATTATTCTTCTTTTTACCTCAGGACCAAAACCAGCTTCTCTAGTGGCGGCCATCACTCGCTCAATGGTCGGGTTGCCCTCTGGTAGCACCCGCATTCCAAATCTAACTGAGTCATACTTTGCCAAGTTGGAGCTAGCCTCCGCGGGAAGAATTAGGTAGTAGGCAGCAACTGAGTACTCAAAGCTTGGGCAATCAACCTCAACAACTTCTACTCCGTTAGCAACCAACTTGTCTATGGTGTCCTGGAAGCACTCTTTCACACCGGCCTGGAAGCCATCGGAGCTCAACTGCTTAACGACACCAACTTTCAAACCCTTGAAGTCGGCAGTGCGAACAGCTTCTGCCATTGAACCCAGTGAGTTGGGTAGTGAGGTGGAATCCTTCGGATCGTGCCCACTTATGACATCCTGCAGCAGAGCGGCATCTAAGACTGTGTTGGTGACAGGACCAATTTGATCAAGCGATGAAGCAAGAGCAATTACTCCGTAGCGGGAAACTGCACCGTAGGTTGGCTTAGTTCCAACCGAGCCTGTCACAGCTGCTGGATAGCGAATGGAACCACCGGTGTCACTACCAATAGCAAGCGGGGCAAGTTTTCCGGCAACCGCAGAAGAAGAGCCACCGCCAGAACCACCAGGAATCCTCTGCAGGTCCCATGGGTTGCGCGATGGGCCATAGGCCGAATACTCAGTAGAGCTGCCCATTGCAAACTCATCCATATTGGTCTTACCAAGTATCGGCAGTCCACCCTGACGAAGCTTCACAACAACTGTGGCGTCATACTGTGGCACCCAGCCCTCCAAAATCTTGGATCCGGCTGTGGTGGGCGCATCCTTGGTAACCAAAACATCCTTCACGGCAATTGGAACACCGTGCAGAGCTGACTGAGAATTCCCATTCGCCAAGTCTTGATCAGCCTGTTTGGCCGCCGCTAGAGCGGTCTCGCGATTGAGATGAAGATAAGAAAACGTCTTGTGGTTTAGTGCCTCACTTCTATCAAAGAATGCACTTGTTACCTCAACTGAAGAAACCTGCTTGGAGGAAATTAGGTCTGCCAGTTCGGCAGCGGTCTTGTGAATAAGTTCGCTCACGGCTACTCCTCATCCAAGATTGCTGGCACTTTGAAGCGACCCTCTGCACTATCGGGAGCAGCGCTGAGTGCCTCGGCTTGGGTTAGCGAAGGCAGAACCACATCTTCTCTGAAAACATTGCTCATTGGGATTGGGTGGCTGGTGGGAACAACATCGCCAGAGACAGCCTTGTTGACTGATGCGACTGCATCAACAATCACACTGAGTTCTCCGGTTAGCTTGTTGACTTCCTCTTCGGTGACCAAGATTCGGGCCAGAGAGGCCAGGTGGCGCACCAGGTCAGGCGTTACTTCAGACATTGAGGATCTTTCCATTGAGTCGAAAAGACAAGTCTAGTTTGGCTTTGGAAGCCTAGAAAGAAAGGTCTGCTCGTCTATTACCTCAACCCCTAATTCCTCGGCCTTGGCCAGTTTGGAGCCCGCCCCTGGGCCTGCCACCACAAACGAGGTCTTCTTAGACACCGATGAGGCAGCCTTGCCCCCCTCGGCAATGATTTTGGCCTCGGCCTCTTCTCGACTAAGTGAGGTAAGGGTTCCGGTCACCACAATGCTGAGTCCAGAAAACACACCCTCTCGCTTCAGCGAACCAGGTCCTGCGTGTCCAGGAATTGCCAGCTGAACTCCAGCGTTGCCCCAGCGTCGAATGATTTCTTGGTGCCAGTCTTCTTTCCACCAATCCAGAATGGACTGAGCAAGAGTTGGTCCAACGCCTTCAACCTCAGCCAGCTCGCCCTCGCTGGCAGAAAAAATCGCATTGAGCGAGCCAAAGTGATCGCAAAGCGCCCTCGCCGCAACTGGCCCGACATGGCGAATTGAGAGAGCAACCAAGATGCGCCACAGCTCTTTGGTCTTAGCATCCTCGAGATTCGAAAGTAGCTTGCTGGCAACTTCGGCTGGGGTTCCATCTTTCTTTCTAAAAAAGTCAACAACTTTCGGTGTTCCATCGGCTTCGTGCTTTGCGAGCCCAGTGTCAGGATCGAGGACGTAGGCGCGAATTGGCAAAAGTTTTTCAAGAGTTAGATCGAACAAATCTGCTTCAGATTGAATGGGGGCTTTAGCTGGTTCCAGAGGCTGGGTGAGAGCGGTAGCAGAAACATATCCCAGTGCCTCAATATCCAAAACTGTCCTGGATCCGATGTAAGCAATTCGCTCTCTTATTTGAGCTGGGCAGCTCTGAGCGTTTGGGCATCGCAAATCAACATCACCCTCGCTGGCGGGAGCTAGTTTGCTTCCGCATTCAGGGCAGAACTTGGGCATGACAAATTTCTTTTCTTTGCCCGATCGCAGAGCCACGACCGGCCCAAGAATTTCTGGAATTACATCTCCTGCTTTACGAAGCACGACTGTGTCGCCAATCATGATTCCCTTTGCAGCAACCTGGTCTGCGTTGTGCAGCGTGGCAAACTCAACTTCACTACCCGCAACTCGCACGGGCTCCAGAACAGCAAACGGTGTTGCCCGGCCAGTTCTCCCAATCGAAACTCGAATGTCAAGCAGCTTTGTGTTTACTTGCTCAGGCGGATACTTGTAGGCAATTGCCCAACGCGGTGCTCTGGATGTGGTTCCTAAATCTCTCTGTCTAGAAAGATCATCTACCTTGATTACCACGCCATCAATTTCGTGCTCGATGCTGTGGCGATCCTTTTCGAGCTTGCTGATGAATTGATAGGCGGATTTAGCATCCGAAACAACTTGGTAACGAGAAGTCGTTGGAAGTCCCCAGGAGCTGAGTAGCTCGTAAACCTCGGATTGCCTATTTAGTTTTCCCTGCCAGGCACCAAAACCATGAACCAGCATCCTCAGTGGTCTGCTAGCGGTGACCGCAGGATCTTTTTGTCTGAGCGAACCAGAAGCTGAATTACGAGGGTTTGCAAATGGCTTTCCGCCCGAGGCAACGATTGCTGCGTTTAGTTTTTCAAAGTCAGCCAGGGCAAAAAAGACCTCGCCGCGCACCTCAATGGTGTCAGGGTGATTTTTGCCACTCAGTTTGTGTGGAATGCCCTGAATTGTCTTGACGTTGGCAGTTACGTCCTCGCCGATCTCGCCATCGCCGCGGGTGGCTGCGGAAACCAGCAGGCCCTTTTTGTAAGTGAGCGAAACTGCAAGGCCATCAATCTTTGGCTCGCACAGAAATGGTCCTCCCCCAACTCGTTCAGACCAAGTGACAAATTCTTCTTCGGAAAAGACGTTGTCCAGGCTCAGCATTCGCTCAAGGTGTGGATGCTGGGCAAACAACTCTCCAGCACTCGTTCCTACCTTGGCAGCCGGAGAATCCTCTGCAAATTCTGGGTGCTCAAGCTCCAGCGCCCTCAACTCTCGCTCTAATTCGTCATACTCTTTATCGGAAACCAAGGATTGATCTTGGTTGTAATAGGCATCGCGATAGCGAGCAATAAGTAGTCGAAGCTCTTCAATTCTTTCAACGCTAGACATTTACCACAGCTTCGCTGAGCGTTCTGTCGATTGTGGTTTGTCCAAGGACTCGGCTTCCTTGGTAGATGACTGCCGTTTGACCCGGCGCAACGCCAAACAGTGGCTGATTTACTCTGATTACCAGTTCCTGGCCAACCACCGCAGCCTTGGCTGGAACAGAATCAGCGTGAGCGCGAACCTGCACCTCGCAGTCAAAGAATTCTCCAATGTTGTTTGGTTCTTTGCCGCACCAGGAAAAACGAGAGCCAGCTAATTCAGAAATTGCTAATGCCTCTTCTGGACCAACTACCACTTCTTTAGTAATCGGTCTAATTTCCAAAACATATCTGGGTTTGCCGTCCTTCGCCGGTCTACCAAGTTTCAATCCTTTGCGCTGACCAATCGTGAATCCAACATGGCCATCGTGCTCTCCAACCACTGCACCTGACTGGTCAATAATTTTTCCGGGTTCACTCTGCACAAATTCCCGCAGCCATTCTCTGGTGTCACCTTCTGGGATAAAGCAGATGTCATAAGAGTCTGGTTTATTGGCAACGGTTAGTCCGCGCTCGGCTGCCTCTTGCCTGACCAGATCTTTGGATGCGGTTGCACCCAGCGGGAAATAGGAATGCTTAAGTTGTTCTTGTGTGAGAACGCCCAGGACATAGCTCTGATCCTTTGCCATGGCCAGCGAGCGATGCAGTTCATAGTTACCCTCGCTGTCCTTACTAACAGTTGCATAGTGACCTGTGCATAGAGCATCAAAACCAAGCGCTAGGGCTCGCTCTAGCAGGGCGGCAAACTTGATGCGTTCATTACATCTCATGCAAGGATTTGGAGTTCTTCCAGCTTGATATTCGGCCAGAAAGTCATCCACTACATCTTGCTTAAAGCGCTCTGAAAAATCCCAAACATAAAAAGGAATTCCAAGCTTTTTTGCTGCGCGCTGTGCGTCCATTGAATCTTCGATGGTGCAGCAGCCTCTGGAGCCAGTTCTGAGGGTGCCCGGCATTCTGGAAAGTGCAAGGTGCACGCCCACCACATCGTGACCAGCCTCCACGGCGCGCGCCGCGGCAACGGCAGAGTCAACTCCACCGCTCATGGCCGCCAGAACACGCATTGGATAAGTCTAAATTGCCGGTCTACCGGCTAGGGGAAGCCGCTAGAGCCTTTGGATAAGCACTCTTTAGAGCCGCTACAAAGGCCTCTGCGTCCTGTTCAGTCGAGGTGTAACCCAGAGTGACCCTGAGGCAGCTGGCAGCCTCTGCCTCGGAATAGCCCATTCCAATCAACACATGGGATGGCCCGAGCACACCTGCCTGGCAGGCGCTACCAGCCGAAACACTGACTCCCTGCTGGTCTAGTAAGAACAACAGGGAATCATTGTTGACGCCCGGAAAAATGAAGTGAGCGTTGTGCTCCACTCGCATCGCGCCATTAGCGGTGATGATCACGGATGGAATAGCACTCTTTACTTCACTCTCGATACGATCTCGCAACTGCTTTAGCCGCGACTGTGTTTCAGCCAGCTGAGCGACTGCCTGCTCGGCAGCTGCTGCAAATGCACTCGCAAGCGAGTAGTTCATGGTTCCTGAGCGCAAACCACGTTCTTGTCCCCCACCATGAATCAGACTACTTGGCTTTGCATCTCTTCGAACAATCAAAGCTCCGATGCCTATTGGCGCTCCGACCTTGTGACCAGAGATACTCATCACGGTCAAACCAGACTGGGCAAAGTTAATTGGCACCCGCCCCAGCGCCGCTACGGCATCTGAGTGGACTGGAATTTCGTATCCCTTTGCCAATTTAACAACCCGGTCTATGTCGGTTATGACACCGGTTTCGTTGTTTACCCACATCAAACTAATCAGCGCAATTTCGTTATGGCGATTCAGCAGAATATTTTCAAGTGCGGCTAGGTCTACAGCACCATGTCTGATTGGTACCTCCAGCAACTCAGCACCCTCATTTGCAACCAGCCATTCAATTGGATCTAGTAAGGCTTTGTGCTCAAGAGGCGAGGAGATAATCACTTTTCTAGTTGGAGACTTTCTACTCCACCAGATTCCCTTAATGGCCTGATTGTTAGCTTCCGTTCCACCCGAGCAAAAGATAACCTCCGAGCGATTGCAGCCAACTGCATGAGCTATCTTGTCTCTGGCTTGCTCCAAGATCTCCCGCGTTGCTTGGCCATGGGAATGAGTTGAAGAAGGATTCCCCAATTGAGAAAGAGCAGTAGTTAGAGCAGCTAGCGCTTCTGGTCGAAGCGGTGAAGTTGCCGCGTGATCTAGAAAGACTGCCATTTAGTAAAGCCTAGTTAGAACAGCAGAGCAGTCAATTGCTTGCGGGCTGCGATAACCGACTCATCGCTCTCCGGAAAAAGGCTAAAAAGCTGCAGCAACCGCTCGCGAATGGCATCTCGGTTGGCTACGGAAGTTGCAAACAAATCAAGTAGGTGCTGGAAAGCACCGGCCGGGTCCCTGGACACCAGAAGCTGATCGGCTTTCAACATGAGCTGATCGAGTTCACTGAGCTCTTTGCTGCTAAGACGAATCATCAGTTCAACCTGCGCCAAGCCGGCTTTGGCATCCGAGTCATTTGGATACTCAGTGAGAATTTTCAAGAACTGGCTCTTGGCGGACGTTAGATCTCCTGCCTCCACCGCCGAAACCGCAGCTTCGTGTTCCTTGCTTAGTTTTTTCTGGGTTGCTCCCTCGCCAACGCTAACTCTTCCGGTGATTTGGTTTTGAGCAGCCAATTGCAGAACCTGCGAGAGAACCTGCAGAAGCTGCTGCTGAGAAATCTCTCCCTGGAAAAGTGGAGCCGGTTGACCAGCCAGCAGCGCAAGCATCGCTGGCGCGGAAGATACTCCGACCGCCTGGGCCAGTTGCGGAGAGCTGGTGAGGCTCACCTCGATCGCGGCAAATCTCCCCTCGCTGGCAGGTAAGACCTTCAGTAGCAGCTGGCGAAGTTGACTTGAAGCCTCTGATTCATCGCTTATAAGCATTAGCACTGGAACTTTTTCGCTCAAGCTCAGATAGCTGCGCAGAGTTTGCTGATCTGCCAGAACTAGCCAGTTGCTAATGACCAATTTCTCGCTGGCGCCGCCGAGCGAGGAAAGGTCCATCGCACCACCGAAATTACTCAATCTTCCACCGCCGCTGCCGTTAATAACTGCTGAGTGGCGCCGAGCAATGTGATTCTTTGATCACTGCCGGCAGCTGGTACATAGAACAGCAGCATCGCACCATAGCGAGTTTCAATTCCGGATGCGCTTCCGCCGGAGCCGAGCAAAATCGCCTCGTCACCTGAGATTGCAACCGCATCGCCGCGCGACTTTGGAATGATTCGGTAGGTGTCAACCATATAGATTGCGACCAGTGCACCGCCATCGACAGTTGAAAGCAGCACTGGCTCTTGATCTGAAAGCTGATGGTCGAAGGTCAGGTTCGCGTTAGTGAGAGTTTCAACCAGACCCTGCTGAACAGAAGAAACGTCCTTGATGTAATCATTATTTGGATCCAGAACCAAAGACCAGCTGGACTCGTTGCCAAGGTTTAGCAAATCGCCAACCGCAACCGCCAAAACATCCGGTGAGACCTTCAAGAACTTATTGTCTGGCTTTAGCTGATTGGCCCCGACCAGCTCCGATGCGACTTCTGGGAAGTCTGAGCCAGGTAGCAAATTGGCATAGAAGAAGAGAGTGTATTTGTCTCTCGGCGACAGCTGCTGCAGCACGAATAGTTGAAGGTTTTCTTGCCCAGTCACAAACAGCATGTTTCTCGGCCAAGTATCTGTGGCAGGAGGCAAGAACAACTGAATTGGTTGATCCTGCAGTGGCTGCGGGTCTCGCTCAGCGTCGGTGTAGCGACGAACCAGGTTGTATTCAAACCTTCTAACTTCTAGCGCAGGTCCGGACAGACGTGTTTCCAAAGTCTCGCGGTTGAGTGTCTCATCTGACTGCGAAACAACTCCCAAAATCTCTCGCAGGATTCGCTCTCCCTGCGCAACGCTCACTGCCGGTGTTAGCGTCTCCGGCGCTGGCAGTGGGGATGGAGAAACAATCGGGCTTTGGTAATCCGGCACGCAGCCAGATAGCAAACTTACTGACAAGACCGTCGCACTAACCATGGCAAGTCTTGCCCTGCGTCCTCTGCGCGGTGACTCGCCAGCTTGGCTCACTGCTCTCCTTGGCGAGCGCCGACGTGGAGGTCTTGGACCAACAATCTTTCTTCGACGCTTCTGCCAGTAATCCTTGGCATCCCAAAGTGCCAAGGCGGAACCAGCCAACAACAGAGCAATCCCGATAAAAGTAATTGGTGCAATGGGTCCAGGTTCGTCCGGTAGATCCCAAACAACAGATAGCGCTCTGGGTGCTTCTTCAATTCCGTTTGATGCTAGTAATACTCCGGTTTCACCATCCAGTGGCGCCGATAGCTTGGCAGATGATTCGCCGACTATTTCAGTCCGCCAAAGATCACTGCCGGTTGGATCAGCCAGCACGCCTGAGCCGGCTCTTGGCTTCTCGACCAGCTGAGCGCGCTTGGCATCTTGGTCAATCTGCAGAGAGATTTCGACATAAGCGCTGTCGCCGAGCCATGCTTCGATGTCAACATCGCGCCCGGTCGCAATAAAGACTCGAGGCCCCAGGGACTCAACCGAGACCGGAGCCGGATAGGAGCTCAGCACCTTGCTGGGGATAAATACGTAAGTGGTTGGCTCGACCAGAGTGCCGGTCGCGGTAATGCGGTCTAGCGGTTGGTTCTCCAGCTGGTTTACCACCCCGATGCTGCCCGCTACTAGCCCGCCCACGAACAGCACGAGGGCAATCCAAATGCGCATAAGTAGGGCTCCGAGTAGACTTTGCTAGCTTGGAAAGTTTACTCGCAGAGGTAGGGGCAGTTGGCCGCAGATTCACGCTTCGAGATCGTTCGACGAGGCTATGACCCCCAGGCAGTAGACCGCGAAATCAAGGTTTTAAGTGCCGAAATCGTGCGTCTGCAGGAAACTAGCTCGGAGTTGGCTGAACAGCTAAAACTGATGAGCCAGCGCCTTACCGAGGCCGAGCAAGAAATTAGTCTGAGAGCTCAGCCCAGCTACTCCGCACTTGGAAGCAAGGCTTCCAACCTCATCTCCAATGCCGAAGAAATTGCCCTGAAGCTCAAACAAGATGCGCAGGCCCAAGCTGATGAACTCATTAGCCAAACCGAAGCTCAGTTGGCCGAGCGCCTAAAAGATCTTGAGCAAAGATACGAAGAACAGCTCTCCTCCGCCGAGCGCCGCAGCAGCCGGAGAATTTCAGCCGCCAACCTAGAAGCTGAACAGCTAATCAAGCAGGCCCAAGACAAGGCCAAAGAGCTAGTGCGGGAGGCGGAAGCAGAAGCGGCTAGGGTGCGCGGACAAGTTGCAACCGAGATTGCATCAATGCGCACCACCGCTCGCAGAGAGCTAGAGCAGCGCAAGGCAGAATTGGAAGCACAGTATTCATCCAAGCAATTCCTTCTTTCCACCGAGCTCAGAATTGACGAGCGGGCTAGGGAAGCAGCTTTGGCAGAGCTAGAAGCTCAAATAGCCACGCGACGTAAAGATGCGGAAAACGAATATCTGGAAAAGCATCAAGAGGCGGTTCGACAAACACAGCAATACCTGGAGTCTGCTCAAAACGACATCACTGAGCTGAAGCGAGTGGCTGCCAATCTTCGCCTTGAGGTTCAGACACTGGAGATGGAAACTTCCCAATCGCAGGCCAAGATGCTGCAGGATGCTCGCTCCAGAGCTGAGGCGCTTGTCCACTCGGCAGAATTGGAAGCGGTGGCAATCAGTTCGGCTGCTCAAGAAGAATCAACCAAGCTGCTTCGAAATGCTAAGGCGGAACTCGCGAGCTTAGAAAACGCCGTCTCCTCCGCCAGGGCATATCTGAAGAACTTGAGCAGAGTAGTTACAGAACTTAAGGACCTGGAGGACTGATGGACAGAGCAAGGATTGCTAATGCCTTCCAGTTAGGTTTTCTGGGCGGCCTCGGTGTATTAGCGGCGGTCTTTTTTGGTGCGGCAATTGGTCAATTGGCCACCATCCTCACCTACGTAGGGCTGGCACTCTTTATTGCTCTTGGCATGGATCCGCTGGTAAGGATGATGATCAAAGCGCGTCTGCCAAGACCCCTTGCGGTAATCATCGTCATCTTTGGATTTCTCTCAATTGTTTCCCTATTGCTTTGGGCCATCTTGCCAATGGCAGTTTCAGAGGCGGGAAAACTAATCAGCCGAGTTCCAACCATCATTGAAAATGTGGTGGACAACCGTCTTATCGCAACCTATGACGCGCAATTTGGTGGTGCAATCTCTGCTGCTGCTGAAAACGCAATCAACTTCGTTAGCAATTCCAGTAACTGGCCTACCTTGCTAGGCGGGGTGTTCCAGATTGGTGCTGGAGTACTTAGCGGAGTCGTGGGGTTTGTAATCGTGGTTATTTTGAGCATCTACTTCATGGTTTCTTTGGAGTCGCTCAAGGACTACTTGGCGCTACTGGTTGCAAAAAGCAAACGAGAGCGATTCCGCAAACTAGCTGATCAGATTTCCTTGTCGGTTGGTCGATGGGTAATGGGGCAAACTTCCGTAGCTTTGCTGCACTCTGTCTTGCTGTTTGCGCTGCTAACGATAGTTGGCTCACCATTCGCGCTGCTTCTGAGCTTGGCCGCTTTCCTGCTAGCACTAATTCCGTTGATTGGTCCAGCCAGTGCTGGAATTTTGGTGGTGTCGGTCACCTACCTTTCCGGGGCATCGTTCGCACTAATTGTTTTGATTTACTACCTGATTTATCTGCAGATCGAGGCCTACATCATTGGACCGAGAGTTATGCAAAAGGCAGTTTCGGTGCCCGCAGCTGTGGTAGTTATTGCCGCGCTAGTTGGCGGAACTCTACTTGGAGTGCTTGGAGCACTGGTCGCAATACCAATTGCCGCTGCAATCCTGCTGCTGGTGCGCGAGGTTTGGATGCCTCGCCAACAGGAGCGCTAATACTCGGTTGGTAATGGGCTAGAGCCCGGCACAATCTCTTCGGCTATAGCGTTGAATACCCTGCGCGTAGCGCTCTCCCCCACCCATAAATGTTTCTCACCGTCAAAGGCAAGTAATTTAGCCTTGGGCAAAATCGAGAATCGCTCAGTTGCTTGAGCGGGATTCAAAAATTCATCCAATTCAGGCACGAGGGCAATTAGTTTTGCCCGGGTATCCTGCCAGCGCAAAAGATCGGCATCGGTTGCTCTATGCAGCGGAGGCGAAAGCAGGATTGCACCCTCGATGTCATAATCCGGTCCGTATTTGATTGCTAGCTCCGTGCCAAACGACCAGCCCACTAGCCACAGCCTTGGCAGCTTTCGCTCCTCACAAAACCGAACGGCAGCTTCAACATCGAATCGCTCATCCTCTCCCCCATCAAAAGTGCCGGTTGACTTCCCTCTCGGTGACTCAGTACCGCGGGTGTTGAACCTAAGAACAGCAACGGATAGCTGCTCTGGCAGTCGATTAGCCATTTTTCTCAGCAAGTGAGAGTCCATGAAACCACCATGGGTAGGCAGGGGGTGCAAAGTAATGAGAGTTGCAATTGGCAATTTTCCGACCGGTAGAGACAGCTCTCCGACCAGTCTCTGGCCATCTGGGGTGACTAGTTCTATCTCCTCGCGCAGACTTGGCAGCTCAGTGTTTGATCTAATCTCCATCAAGGCAGCATTCCATCAAATATCTTCCAGCAGTGATTGTGAAAATGACGACGAGACTGCACGCCACGATGAGTATCCCAAGCAACCGTGTGAACTATGCCAGGTGTAATCGAAACCACACAAACCGGACAAACCCAACTCTTTCCTTCTTCGGCATTACTTCCGGCCGTCTGGGAAACCTCGAACTCAATTCCGCGCTTTATTTCAATGTGCGGAATGCTCATACGCAAACGCGTAACATCAAGTTCTTGATACTCACGCTTAGGAGCGTTTCGACGGCGCTTACCCCTGGCCATTAGTACCAGTTGTTTACGTCAGAATGCAGAAGTGCTGCGCAAGGGGAACCGTAGCGACCATCGATGTAGCCGAGTCCCCACAAAATTTGTGTCTCAGGATTGGTGCGCCAGTCCGCTCCGGCCGAAGCCATCTTGCTGGCTGGTAGCGATTGCGGAATTCCATAAGCGCCCGATGAGCGGTTTGTTGCATTCCAGCGCCAATTACTCTCGCGCTCCCAGAGCTTCACCAAACAAGAGAACTGGTTGTAGTCCCAGCCGCGAGAAGTAACCTCAGCCAATGCAAAAGCCTTCGGGGTGCCCGGTGCAGGATAGGGAGCAATGCGCACTGTCACTCCGCGCGCACGCTGACCCGAAACAACCTCAAAGTCAGCTCTTGCGAAGTCGCCATCCGCTAGCGGGGTAATGGTGAGGGTTTGGTAGTCACCGTTTGGTTCGAAGACATTCACGGCATCGGCACTGGCCATTGTTCCTGAGTAGGGATCAACCACGGTCACCATCACCAAGGAGGATGCAAAAAAGTAGCCCAGTGCGAACAGGTGTCGCCTTGGGCGGTTCTTTTGAAGCGCGTGTCTTCCCACATTCCTCCTGGAAGAAGCCTTAAGCCTATTGGTTAGAGGGATTTTTTGGCAATCATCCCAATAAACGCTGGGTATGCAGGGCAGTCACTACCAATGCCAAAAACTCATTGACCTCGGAACGACTCGGGCCGCCTTTAGCGCTGCCAAGTTCACGAGTTCTAATTTCCATCGGTTCAGGTCCAGATAGAACGCCGTTAGCCACTCGAATTTGAGAAACCAGTTGCTCGACCTGCTTTTGTCGATAGCCGTTTGGAGACGGCATAAATCTTTCCTTGCTCGATCGAGCTAGTGTTTCAGCAATCACGCCGATTAGTTTGCGCTGATCACGCTTAATCTCGGTTTTCCCAAATTTCGCAATCCGCTCGGTAAGTTCTTTCACCTCAAACTCATCGGCCACCTTCGCAAGGCTTGAGTCAACCTCGTCAATCCGATAGCCACCTGGAACAAGGTCAAATTTGGCAACCGCCAACATCCCGGGGGTCACAAGTCTTGCTTGCGGATTTTCATATTGCCGTCTGACACGGTCCAATAGCCCATCAACCTGCTCCGGGTCGTAACCGAGTAAGTTGCCGGAGACTCTTTGAATACTCATTAGAAAACTACTAGCGATAGCAGGTATGCAATAAAGCTGGATGGCAGCATTGAATCAAGTCGATCCATAAACCCTCCATGTCCTGGCAGGACATCCCCCATATCCTTGACGTTTAAATCTCGCTTTATGAGTGACTCAGACAGGTCCCCCAAGACCGAACTGATCAGTATTGCTAGTCCAAAGAGTAGACCAAACAAAGCTGAAGCACCTAATAAATACCCTGCGAGGAAGCCGCCAGCTAGTGCACCGGCAACCGAAGCGAGGAATCCCTCCCAGGTCTTCTTAGGCGAAATCGCGGGAATTAGCTTGGTCTTGCCGAAGAATCGACCGACCAGGTAACCAAATGAATCAATCATCACCACGGTGATGACAAGTGAAAACACCCAGGTAATCCCGTTGGGTTTATTTATGAGCAATACAGCAAAGCTGATGAGTAATGGAACATAGACCAATTGAAAAGCAATTGCGCCGAACTCTCTCAGTGCCTGCTTGATTGACAAAAACTGCTTTCCAGCTAGCAGTTCCAGCCCCCGATAGGTGACTAAAACAGCCACCGAAGCAAGAAGAGAAAGCCACTGCCCTGCTGTTTGAAAGAAGTAGGTTGAGAAAACAATCGCTGGCGCTGCTAGCGGAGTAATTTTTGGCACTAACCATCCGGCGGCCCTGAGAACGGCAGTTAGTTCTCGCAAAGCCATAAAGACTGCAAACGCTACCCAAGTTGAAAATGCCAGCGGATGAAGAAGTGAAAGCAGGAAGACCCCGCCCAAGCTGAATCCAACGATTAGTCGGGGGCCTAGTGTGCGGGTCTTTGAACTTTCCACCTAAACCTCGAGCAGTTCGGCCTCTTTGTTTTTGAGCGCTTCGTCAATCTTGTCAACGTGCGCCTTGGTAATAGCCTCTAGTTCCTTCTCTGCGCGCTCAATGTCATCTTCACCGGCGCCACCATCTTTCTTGAGGGCTTCTAGATCTTCCTTAGCCTTGCGGCGAATGTTGCGCACCGAGACGCGGCCGTGTTCAGCCTTGTCGCGAGTGAGCTTGACGTACTCTTTGCGGCGCTCCTCGGTAAGTTCTGGCAGATTAATGCGAATTACGTTGCCATCACTGTTGGGCTGAGCGCCAAGATTTGGAACGGCTAGGAGTGCCTTTTCAATGGCAGAAAGTGCTGACTTGTCGTATGGAGAGATCAGAATCGAACGGGCTTCAGGATTTTGAATTCCGGCCAACTGTGCAAGCGGGGTTGGTGTGCCGTAGTAATCAATCATGATTTTTTGGAACATAGCAGGATTGGCTCTACCGGTGCGAACCGATGCGAAATCTTCCTTGGTGGCCTCCAGGGCCTTGTCCATCTTGTCTTTGGCCTCAGCCATAATCTGTTGAATCATTTTTGTTTCCTTATTGCTATGGCTTAACTCGGGTGCCGACTTGCTTACCAAGTAGTGCAGCTGAAACATCTTCCATGCCAAATACTCGCATTGGCATCTTGTTGTCCATGCAGAGTGAGAATGCAGTTGCGTCAACCACTCTCAGTCCCTGCACCAGTGCCTCTTGATAGCTGATCTCAGTTAGCTTCTTGGCTGATGGGTCGTGCTTAGGGTCGGCTGAATAAACTCCGTCTACGCCGTTTTTGGCAACGAGCACTTCATCGGCATGAATTTCTAGAGCGCGCTGCGCGGCCACGGTGTCGGTTGAAAAATAAGGAAGACCTGCGCCAGCTCCAAAAATCACAACTCGACCTTTTTCCAGGTGTCTAATTGCTCGAAGCGGAAGATAAGGCTCTGCAACCTGCGACATTGAGATTGCTGTCTGCACTCTAACTGGCGCGCCAGCTTGTTCAATAAAGTCTTGCAGGGCTAGGGCGTTCATAACGGTTCCGAGCATGCCCATGTAATCGGCTCTGCCGCGATCCATTCCTCGATTGGAAAGCTCTGCTCCGCGGAAGAAATTTCCTCCACCCACCACGATGGCAATCTCAACATCTTTGGCGGCGGTTGCGATGGATTTAGCGATTTCAGAAACCACGTCTGGATTCACTCCTAGCGACCCAGCGCCAAAGGCCTCTCCGGAGAGTTTTAGTAATACACGACGCTTCTTTGCCATCTTCAACCTCCAGCAGACTCTGAGGACAATCCTAGGGGGAAAGACAAAGGGGTCCGGCCTAGGCCGAACCCCATAGTTTTTCTAATCCCTAGGCGCCAACGCGGAAACGAACAAAGCCGGTCAGCTTCAGGCCTGCCTGCTCAGCAACCTTGCCAACGCTGGACTTGTTGTCCTTTGCGAAGTCCTGATCAACAAGACAGGTCTCCTTGAAGAATCCAGTCACGCGACCTTCAACAATTTTCTCCAGGGCTGCTTCTGGCTTGCCTTCGTTGCGAGCTGTTTCAGTTGCGATTTCTCGCTCCTTAGCAACCACATCTGCTGGCACCTCATCGCGAGTTAGGTATTGCGGGCTGAAAGCTGCAATGTGTACTGCGATGTCGTGAGCGACCTCTGCGTTTGAGCCTTCGTAACCAAGCAAAACACCAACCTGAGGGGGTAGATCGCGGCTCGTGCGGTGCAAGTAGGCATCCACACCAGGAGCCTCGATTACCGTCACGCGGCGAAGCTCGACCTTCTCACCAAGGATTGCTGCCTGGTCAGTTATTGCATCCGCGACAGTCTTACCACCAGTTGTTGCGGCAAGCGCTGCCTCAGCATCTTTAGCACCAGCGGCAAATGCAGCATCGGCTGCCTGCTCAGCTAGCGCAACAAAGTTCTCTGCCTTGGCAACAAAGTCGGTTTCGCAAGCTAGCTCCAAGAGCATCCCCTTGCCACCGGCTACGCGGGCAACTACCAAACCATTTGAGGTTGAGCGACCTTCACGCTTTGAAACACCCTTCAGACCCTTTAGGCGAAGAAGCTCAAATGCCTTTTCGATGTCTCCATTAGCTTCGTCGAGTGCGGACTTGCAGTCCATCATTCCGGCACCGCTTTTTTCGCGCAGTGCCTTTACATCGCTTGCTGTGTAGTTCGCCATTTACTCGGCCGCCTTTTCAGTAGCTTCTGCCTTGCTCTCACCCTCAAGCAGTTCGCGCTCCCACTCTGCGAGTGGCTCAGCTTCTGCACCACCCTTGTTGTGGCGAGCAATCATGCCATCGGCTGCTGCATCAGCAATCAACTTGGTTAGAAGTTCAATTGAACGAATTGCGTCATCGTTGCCAGGAATACCAATGGTGACCTCGTCTGGATCGCAGTTGGTGTCCAGAATTGCAATCACTGGGATGCCAAGCTTGCGAGCTTCGGTGACAGCTAGGTGCTCCTTGTTAGTGTCAACTACCCAGATTGCGCTTGGGGTCTTGGTGACATTACGAATACCACCGAGCGACTTCTCAAGCTTTTCTTTTTCGCGTTGCAGAAGAAGCAGTTCCTTCTTGGTTAGACCTGACTTGGTCGGGTCTTCAAAATCATAAGTTTCGAGTTCCTTTAGTCGCTGAATACGCTTAGCAACCGTCGAGAAGTTGGTCAGCAGACCGCCCAGCCAACGCTGGTTGATGTATGGCTGACCTACGCGCAGCGCTTCAGTGGCGATTGGGCCCTGAGCCTGCTTCTTGGTTCCAACAAACATGATGGATCCGCCGTTAGCAACTAGATCGCGAACAAAGTTATAAGCCTTGTCGATGTAGTCAACGGACTGTTGTAGATCGATGATGTAGATACCGGAGCGATCAGTAAGAATGTGTCGCTTCATTTTTGGATTCCATCTACGGGTCTGGTGTCCGAAGTGGACTCCAGCATCCAGTAGCTGGCGCATGGTTACGCTGGCCATAAGGCACTCCTTTGGACACAAAAGTGCCCGCTCAGTTTTTGGTGAAAGCGGTTGCTATCACCCCTGGCAAGCCCATCCATCAGCACCTCGAAAGGACCGAACTAACGGATTTATTGGACTTACGCGAATTCGTCCCGACTAGCGGGACGTGTTGTAAGCATAACAGCCGGGCAGGGGTTTATCCACCGCTTTCTATTCAGGCCTCTAGCCGGCTCAGGCCTTGGGCAGTGTGTAGAAATGCTCAAATTATTAGCGATTCTTCTTCTTGCCATTCAGCACTCACTAGGCCCTGTCGAGCCACCAGAAATCTGGGCCACCCCAATTCCTGATTTTGAATCTCGTCACAGCTGGGATTACCAGCTACCTGCAACCGAATACGGCGCGGGACACCGCGGAATTGATTTAGAGATGAAACTAAACAAAGAGATCAGAGCACCATTTGACGGAGTGGTTAGTTTTGTCGGCAAGGTGGTGGATCGCAAACTCCTTACGCTGCACTCCCTCTCCGGATATAAAGCCAGTTTCGAATCTGTTTGCAGCGATTTGAGCGAGGGTGACTTTGTCAGGGAACAAGAAATCCTGGGGTGGGCATGTCCAGCGGATAAAGAGTATGAGGACCACTGTAAAGACTGTGTTCACTTTTCCGTCCGCAACGAAAGCGGCTACTTGAATCCCTTGCTGTTTGTAGGCAAACTCTGGCCCAGTGTTCTTATTAGCTAAGCCCTCGGGTGAGCTTGCTCGAATGCATCGCGTAAGCGCTCCACAGAAACGTGCGTGTAGATCTGAGTGGTTGCCAGTGATGAGTGCCCGAGGATTTCCTGCACTGCCCGCAAATCCGCACCGTGGTCAAGCAGATGGGTCGCTGCCGAATGGCGAAGCGTGTGAGGTCCGGCGGGACCAGTTGCGGTTTGTGCAAGGAGATTTGCAACTAGCGAGTAAAGCTGTCGAACCCCCACCCGCTTTCCTCGGGAAGTCAGCAGTAGTGCTTCCGGAGAAGTGTCATTTACCAGCTTTGGTCTCCCGGCCCTGATGTATTCGTTGAGCGCTTTGGCAGCAGCATCTCCGTAAGGCAACATCCGCTGCTTGTTTCCCTTTCCGGTGACCTTGAGGAGTTTCCTGGAGTAATCGATGTCAGAAATATTTAGCCCGGCTAGCTCGCTAACGCGCATACCGGTTGCATACAGCAGTTCAAATGCACACAAATCGCGCAGTGAGGATGGGTTTTGATCCTGGGCTAATTCCCCCAGTTTTGAAAAAACTTCGGCCAGTGACTTTTCGCTGGCAACTTTGGGAAGAGTTCGCTCCAGTTTGGGTGCTCTGAGTCGCAGACCCGGATCGCTTGCTAGATTGCCACGCTCAAAAAGAAACTCGGTGAAAGCTTTAGCACTGGATGTTTTTCGTGCAAGCGTACTCTTGGTAGCACCGGCCTCAGATTGCCGCCACATCCAATCTCGCAAGGCGTCAAGCGTTAGTTCTTGTTTGGTGTCACTAAGAAATTCCAACAAATCAGACAAATCGCTGCGATAGGCCTTAATCGTGTTATCACTCATGCCGCGCGCTTCTAGCTGAGCCAGAAAGACTGAGAGTGAATTTTCCACAAATCCAGATTAGGCCTTGAATCTTCTAAATGCTTTGACATCTTTGAGACTTAGCCCAGATTCTCTGGCTATTTCTTCAACAGTTCTAGCCCCATTCAGAATCGCATCTTCAATCCTTCGCTTGATCTGATCAAAGTCGAGACTGGGAGCGCTGCCTAGGTGAATCGGATCGGCAAATCCGCATTCAATCAGGTGATTGCAGCCAGCTGCCGGAGGGAAATCTTTCGGTCCTGCAAGCGCAAAAGTGCTTCTGCCAAGTGTTCTGGAGTGACCAGCAGTGTTTTTTGAACCAGAGCGAAAACCTGCCTCAACTACAAAGGTGGAGGTGGCAGCTGCAGCAATCAATCGATTTCTCTGCAAAAAGCGAAAGCGGGTTGGAGCAACCGTGCATGCCATTTCGCTCACCATCGCACCACCGGATTGAACAATTCGATGAAATAACTCCCAGTTTGTTTGCGGATATGCTCGGTCCAATCCCCCCGCCATAAAGGCGGCGGTAGGAAGCCCCAACTCAATCGCGGTTTCATGCGCTGTGGCATCAATACCTTTGGCTCCACCAGAGATGACGGGTCGATTTAATTTCTTGACCATTCGCTTTGCGTTATTGATACCAAATTGAGATGGATTTCTGGTTCCAACAATGGCTACAGGCTGTTGTTCTAGAAATGAAATGTCTCCTGCCACCCACAGCAAATAGGGATTGTGTGGGTGCAAATCCTTGAGTCTTTCAAATAAAGCAGGTGCATCTGATTCAAAAACTGGACGAGCATTCCACCTGATTGCTCTTTCAATCGCCGCAATTTCGTTTCGATGCGGCAATCGAAGCGACATCCGCTCAATCAAGTCGCAAAGCTGTGAATGATGAGAACTATCGATGAATTCGGACCAAATCGTCAGCGCCTTGCCGGATCGAAAATCTTCCAAAGCCTCGATTCCACGTTTATCAAAGACGGCTCTGGCTAGTGAGTCACCGGGTTCGTGCAGTAGTGACCAGAGAATGGTCTGTTCTTGTTCAGTAGAAGTTTGCATTTTCTCTCCTCGGAGAAAATGCTGTCTTGCGCCGGCTCAGAAAGATCAGGCGTTAGATTAATTGTGGAAAACTAAGGCTTATCGCCGACTGCTAATTCTTCTGGGATTTCGATGTCACGCTTGCCAATTTCCTCAAGGTTTACATCCTTAAATGTCATTACCTTGACCTGCTTGACAAAGCGGTCGGTGCGGTAAATGTCCCAAACCCAGACGTCTTGCATGTTTATTTCGAAGTAAAAGTCAGTAGCGGTATCAATGCGCTTGAGCTCAACTTCATTGCAGAGATAGAAGCGACGCTCTGTCTCGACCACGTAGCGAAACATCTTCACAACATCGCGATACTCGCGATAGAGCGAGACTTCCGCATCGCGGTCGTAGTCTTCGAATTCGCTCTCGTCCATCAGGGTCAGTCTATGCCCTTGGCACAGGCCCCAATTAAGCCTCTCAACAGAGCTGGTTACAGCCAGCTGAACAGATTTAGACTTAGAGAAAATCTGCCCTAGGCTAGGGGCTTGCGAGGAAGGTTGGAAGTTTGTCCACTGAGAGTCCAAAAGTCGTAATCCGAGTTGGCGAGAGCGAATCGGAGCTGCCGGTTATCCAGGCCACCGACGGCCACAGTGGTATCGACATCTCTGGCCTAATGGCTAAAACCGGACTTGCGACATATGACCAAGGATTCGTAAATACCGCCTCCACCAAGAGCGCCATCACCTATATAGATGGCGAAAAGGGAATCCTGCGCTATCGCGGATATCCAATCGAGCAATTGGCAGAGAAGAAGTCTTTCATTGATGTTGCTTACCTTCTTATCTACGGCAACCTGCCTTCGGAGAGTGAACTGGCAGAGTTCGATGGCAAAATGCGTCGCCACACACTCCTACACGAAGACCTAAAGGACTTTTTCAGGGCATTTCCAACCTCTGCTCACCCAATGGCAATTATCTCGGCATCAATTTCTGCCCTTTCGACCTTCTACCCAGATTCCCTTGACCCTAAGGATCCTGAGCAGGTTGAGCTATCGACGATTCGCCTGCTAGCAAAGATGCCAGTTGTTGCGGCTTACGCTCACAAAACTTCACTCGGTCAGGCGCTAATGTATCCAGACAACTCACTGGGTATGGTGGAGAACTTCCTGCGCATGACCTTTGGAACCTACGCCGAGGCCTACACCCAAAACCCAGTAGTTACCAAAGCGCTGGACACACTTCTTCTGCTGCATGCAGACCACGAGCAAAACTGTTCAACCTCAACCGTGCGATTGGTTGGCTCCTCGCATGCCAACCTGTTTGCCTCGGTATCAGCAGGAGTAAATGCCCTCTTTGGACCTCTGCATGGCGGTGCAAATGAAGCTGTGCTGGAGACGCTGAAATTCATCAAGGACTCCGGCGAAGGCGTTGGCAAGTATGTTGAGCGCGTAAAGAACAAAGAAGACGGCATCCGTTTGATGGGCTTTGGTCACCGCGTCTATAAGTCATTTGACCCAAGAGCAAAAATTGTCAAGGCAACCGCTGACAAGGTGCTGGCTGAACTTGGGGTGAAAGATCCGCTGCTGGACATCGCTAAAGAACTGGAAGCGGCCGCTTTGGCAGATGACTATTTTGTAGAGCGCAAGCTTTATCCAAACGTTGACTTCTACACCGGCGTTATCTACAAAGCAATGGGCTTCCCCGCGAAGATGTTCACTCCGCTTTTTGCAATTGGCAGATTGCCTGGGTGGATCGCGCACTGGCGAGAGATGATGGAAGATTCCACCGCCCGCATTGGTCGCCCGCAGCAGGTCTACACCGGTGCTACTGAGCGCTCACTCTAAAGAAATAAACCGAAGTATCGCCATAGCTTTTCTGGCTCTGTAGCTCTAATCCAAAAAGCTCAGGCATTTCCAGGCGGCTGCTTCTCTCCACTACGACCAAAGCATCTTTTGCCAATGACCCACTTAGCAGTTGGCTAACTTCGGTTAGTTTCTGGTTGGTCATCTCATAGGGCGGATCTATCAAAACCAGATCAAACTCGGAATTGTTGGATTTCAAGAAGCTTTCGGCATCCTTGGTAATGAGTTGAACTTCGGCTTGCACTTGCTGCTTAGCAAGCGCGTTCTGCACCAGCTCAATGTTCTTCTTACAGACCAAAGCTGCCGCTTTCAATTTCTCTACCGCCACTAAAGAAGCGGCTCCGCGTGAAATGGCTTCCAACCCCAGTGCCGCGGTACCCGCGAACAGATCGAGAACCCTCGCTCCGCTAAGAACATCCAACGATTCAAGGGAGGAGAACAGGCTCTCTTTTACGCGATCGGAGGTTGGTCTGGTGACATTGGCTGCTGTCCCTAAGCGAAGAGAGCCAACCCGACCCGCAATTATCCTGCTCACAAGGTGAGCCTAGTCAAAACCGTCCGCTCCAGGCTCCAAGATTGTTGGGTGCTGGAAAAAGGTGAGAAGCTCACGATGCTTGGCGAAAAGACGGCCAAAGCTTTTGCACGCCAACTTGATATAAAGACAACCGGCGAGCTTCTGCAGCACTATCCACGTCGCTACCTCAAGCGCGGAGAACTAACCAGGATTGCTGATCTGCCAGTGGGAGAAATAGCCACCGTTGTTGGCGAAATAGTCTCGGTATCCGCTCGCTACATCAAAGGCAGGGGTGGTCACATCCTTGAAGCAACCATTTCTGATGGAACATCGCTGCTGAGCCTGGCATTCTTTGGTCAAGCTTGGCGGAAAGACGAACTAACCAAAGGCCGGAGAGGCTTCTTTAGCGGAAAAGTTGGGTTGTTTTCTGGAAAGCTTCAGCTGGCTCATCCTGACTACGAACTCTTTGATGAAATCTCAGACGCTGAGGCGAAGGCTTGGGCCGAGCTTCCAATCTCTGTTTATCCTGCAACCTCAACCCTGCCAAGCTGGCGAATTGAAAAAGCTATAAGGCAAGTGCTGGGTCAGAGCGAAATAAAAGAGGTAATCCCCAAGGAAATTCTTGATAAGGAAAAACTAATCGGTTTATCCCAGGCAATCCAAAAGATTCATCAGCCAACAAAGGACGCCGATTATGTGCAGGCAATTGAGAGCCTAAAGTTTCACGAAGCTCTGCTTTTGCAACTTGGACTAATCCAGAAACGCATTTCTTATGCAGGTGATGCGGCGGCGGTATTGGATGATGTCAGTCGAGCCCTGGAGTTTGAGAAACACCTCGACTTTTCATTCACCGACTCGCAGCTAAGGGTCAATAGTGAGATTGAGCAGGATCTAGCAAGTGGAAGGCCAATGCACCGACTGCTTCAAGGAGAAGTGGGTTCCGGTAAGACTGTTGTGGCACTGAGAGCAGTGATGCTGGCGGTTGCAAAAAACCAACAATCAGTGCTGCTTGCTCCAACCGAGGTTCTCGCCGAGCAGCACTTCCAATCGATAACCAAGATTTTGGGTCCAGAGCTCTCGAGAGAGCTCGGGGTAAGACTCGTCACTGGCAGCTTGTCAGCAGCAGAGCGAAAGAAAAGTCTTTTGGACCTGGCAAGTGGTAAGTGCCTATTGGCAATTGGAACCCATGCTCTTTTTGCAGAGAAAATCCAGTTTGCTGAACTTTCTCTAGTTGTCATTGACGAGCAGCATCGTTTCGGTGTCATGCAGCGGGAGGCGATCAAGGAGAAAGGTAAAAAAACGCCACACGTCTTAACCATGACAGCAACCCCAATCCCCAGAACCATCGCCATCACAGCCTTTGGGGACTTGGATGTCTCCACTCTGAGGGAGCTTCCAAAGGGAAGAAAACCAATTGAAACCTTCGTTGTGCCGGTTGAAAATGCTGCCTTGGTGTCGAGAGTCTGGCAAAGAGTTTCTGAAGAGGTCGCCAAGGGTCGACAAGCTTTTGTGGTTTGCCCGCGAATCGATGGCAAAGAGTATGAAGATAACCTGCAGGAATTAGGCAAGGTGCCCGCTGCCGCAGCGACTGAAGTATTTGCATCGTTGCAGAAGAACCCAGCGCTCTCCGGCTTGAGAATTGGATTAATGCATGGGCGGCTGTCTTCAGAAGAAAAGCAGAGCGCGATGGCGAGCTTCGCGGCTGGTGAAACGGATGTCCTTGTTGCCACCACTGTTATTGAAGTGGGCGTGAACGTGCCGAATGCAACGACAATGGTCGTGCTGGATGCGGATCGCTTTGGCATCTCTCAGCTGCACCAGCTAAGAGGACGAGTTGGCCGCGGCAATGAAAGCGGAATTTGTCTTCTTGTCTCCGCCAGCGAGGATGGCAGCCTGGCCAGCCAGCGGCTTAGTGCTCTGGCTCAAACCACTGACGGATTCAAACTCAGTGAATTAGACCTGGAGCTAAGGGGCGAGGGAGATGTTCTGGGAGAGAATCAGGCTGGAACCAAGTCGCAACTGAGACTTCTAAAGGTCACAAAGGATGCGAAATTACTCGAGAGATCACGATTGCTCGCTAAAGAGATTCTTCAGAGGGATGTGCCGGCTCAATTGCAACATGGGATTGAGCTGATGCGAATTGGTGCGCTAAGTAGTTCCTAAAACAACTCGTCACTAAGTATCTTGCTAAGCCAAGTTTTGCGGTGAATCTCACTTGGGCCGTGCATTCTGAGTGCCTGAATGTGGCTTGGCGAGCTGTAGCCCTTGTTAGAAGCAAAGTCGTATTGCGGATACTTTTGATCAAGTTCAATCATCATGGCGTCTCTGCTCACCTTGGCAATAATTGAAGCTGCTGAGACTGCTGCACAATCTCGATCTGCTTTGACTCTGGTTACTACTCTCGATTGCTCGAGCCAATTCTGATTACCGTCTAGCAAGATAATGGCTTCGGGTAGTGAGATTTGTTCTAGGCAGCTCTTGCCTGCTGTTTTGAGGCAGCTGATGATGCCATGCTGATCAATCTCCTGAGCATCTACAAAAGCAAAAGCGCTGTTACCCCAAGCCATAACACGCTGAGCAATTTCAGGTCGTTTTGATTCGCGGATTAGCTTGGAATCCTGAAGGCCTTCCGGCACTTGCGTTAGCTGTTCACGGGTGAGAACAAAGGCCCCCACTGCAACCGGTCCAGCCAACGATCCCCTGCCAACCTCATCGATGGCAATAATCGCCGGATAGTCAGCTAGAAGTTCTGCTTCGAACTCAAGGGTTGGGAACGACACTAAAAGTCTCTGGGTAGTTAGACAACCAGGTCCAGTTATCGAATGGCCAACTGATGACAAAAGCATTGCCAACCACAACGGAAACAGGAACAAACCCTCCGGTTGGAAGATCTTGGTGATAACGAGAGTCTGTCGAGTTGGGACGATTGTCCCCCATAACCCAGTAGTGGCCCTCTGGAACCGTCACGTTGAATTCAATTTCCGAAGGAGAATTGGCTCCGATGTATGGCTCTGTCAGTGCTTGGCCATTCACGGTGAGCTTTCCATCAGCATCACAGCAAACTACGGTATCGCCGGGTAAACCAATTACCCTCTTGACCAAGTGCTCTGCAGAATCCGGCGCGGTTATCCCAAAGGCTCCCAGTACGAAATCAGATATCTCTTGAATGGGCTCTTTCGGAGTTTCGGGAATTGCACCGAGCCAACCACCTGGATCGCGGAAGACAACGACATCACCTCGGTGGATTGGCACCACTTCTGGTGCCATGACATTCACAATGATTCGATCATTGATCTGCAGGGTTTCCAGCATCGAACCCGATGGGATATAGAAACTTCGAATCAAGAAAGCCTTGATAGCAACTGAGAGAACCAGTGCTGTTCCAACAATGACAACAAAATCAATCAGAAAAGAAGCGACCCAGTTTTTTCTGAACCTATTCATGCGTCGACGCATCGATGCAAGCATGGACTGGTTGCGGGGTCGCTCCCCGGGGACTGACATGCTGCCAGTCTAAATTAGGCTTCGGTGTTATCGCGCTTTTCGCGGATTTTCGCGGCTTTTCCTGAAAGGTCTCTTAGGAAGTAAAGCTTGGCGCGCTTGACGTCACCCTTTGAAACAACCTCAATCTTGTCGATCGATGGGCTGTGAACGGGGAAAGTACGCTCAACACCAACCTGGAAAGAAATCTTGCGAACGGTGAAGGTCTCGCGCACACCGGCACCAGACTTGCGAATTACGATGCCCTGGAAAACCTGGACACGGCTTCGGTTACCTTCAACGATGTTTACGTGAACCTTCACGGTGTCACCGGTGCGGAACTCAGGAACGTCAGACTTTAGGGTCTTGGCGTCGAGTGAATCAAGAATGTGCATTTCCAGCTCTTTCCTTTAGCACGCAGGACTAAACGGTCTAGTTGATTTCTGTGCTCTTTGCTCCCCTGCGGCAGAGGCCCTGGGCACAGCGCTAAATTCTGCCACAGCTAGGGGCCAGAAGCAACCTAGAGCAGATCTGGGCGGTTAGTTTGGGTTCTTTTCAGGGATTGTTCTCTGCGCCAGGCTTCAATTTCAGCGTGATGGCCAGATAACAGCACCTCTGGGACCTCAAGGCCTCGCCAAGACTGCGGCTTGGTGTAACTCGGATATTCCAATAGGCCATCGGCGTGAGACTCATCAGCTAGCGACTGCGTGTTCCCAATAACCCCTGGAATCAATCGACAAATTGCTTCGATCATGGCAACCGCCGCCACTTCACCACCATTTAAGACGTAGTCACCAATTGACAGCTCCATGACTTCTGCATGAGCTTTTGCATACTCCACCACTCTTTGGTCAATGCCCTCATAGCGACCACAGGCAAAAATCAAATGCGACTTTGTTGATAGCTCTTGTGCCACTTCTTGAGAAAAGGATTTGCCTGCTGGAGTGGTAAAGATGACGGTTGGTCTTCCAACCAAAAGCTCATCGAATGCCTCGCCCCAGGGCTCAGGCTTCATGACCATGCCGGCT
>JBMLPC010000067.1:0-8057 GCA_049242305.1 Aquiluna sp.
GCAACCAGTTATTGAACTAAAGAATGTGGTCAAAAGCTTTGGCCCGGTAGATGTATTAAAGGGTGTTGACCTGGTTGCCTATGCGGGCAAGGTAACCGCACTGGTTGGCGACAACGGTGCTGGTAAGTCCACTCTGATAAAAGGATTGGCTGGTGTTCAGCCCTACGACAGTGGAACCGTTTTATTTGACGGTCAGCCTGTAGACATTCATAACCCTCGCGAGGCGGCAGCGCTCGGCATCGAGGTTGTTTATCAGGATCTAGCGCTTTGCGAAAACTTAGACATTGTTCAAAACATGTTCCTCGGTCGCGAAGAGACCCTACAGGGAACACTCGATGAGCCTTCCATGGAACTGCAAGCAACCAAGGCTTTGCAGAGTCTGTCTGTGAGGACTGTGAAGTCTGTCAGACAGAAGGTTTCCTCCCTCTCCGGAGGTCAAAGGCAAACAGTAGCGATTGCTCGCTCTGTGCTTAGAAACTCCAAGCTAGTTATTTTGGATGAGCCAACAGCTGCACTTGGTGTTGCTCAAACCGAGCAGGTACTAAACCTGGTTCGTCGTCTGGCTGATTCAGGAGTGGCTGTGATCATCATTAGCCACAACCTGCAAGACGTTTTCAAGGTTTGCGATGACATTGCAGTTTTGTATCTGGGAAGAATGGTCACCCAGATCGATGCAGACAAGACCAACCAGAACGATGTCGTTGGTTACATCACTGGCACCAAGGGGGTTTCTGAGTAATCATGACAAATTCAAACTTTGAAAACGGATTAAATCTTGCCCCTACCCAAATCTCGTCTGGCCACGAGGGGAACCTGCGTGAGCAGTTTTCCGGGTATCTCGCCAGACTAAAGAACGGTGAGATGGGTGCTCTTCCTGCTGTCGCAGCTCTGCTGGTCCTGACGGCACTCTTTTCGACCTTGAGTCCCTTCTTCTTGACAAAGCTAAATTTT
The DNA here is from genome assembly GCA_049242305.1 of Aquiluna sp. Taxonomy (GTDB): domain Bacteria; phylum Actinomycetota; class Actinomycetes; order Actinomycetales; family Microbacteriaceae; genus Aquiluna. Next base: position 952 of record JBMLPC010000067.1, read on the forward strand.
GCGAACCTATTTCTACAGGCAGCACAGCTAACAACATTGGCAGTTGCTTTGGTATTTGTGATCTTGCTGGCTGAAATTGACCTATCGGCTGGTGTTGCAGCCGGTGTAGCGATGGACATCTTCTACTTGGCAACATTTGCCGGGGTCAACTGGATTCCTGCACTGGGTATGTCACTTGTTTTTGGTGCGACAGTTGGTTTAGTTCTTGGATTATTCGTGGCCAAGGTGGGTGTTCCCTCGTTCGTAATAACACTTGCCTTTTATCTTGCTCTGCAGGGTGTTGCTTTGATCTTGCTTGGTGATGGTGGGTTGTTCCGAGTGGATGTGCCAGAAGTCAAATCAATCATGAATGAAAACTTGCCAATCCTTGGGGGCTGGTTACTGCTCTTAGTGGTTCTGGGAGTCATGCTTGGGATGGGTCTTTACGATCGCGCTCGCAGAACGCGAAAGGGATTGGTCAATAAGCCTCTTTCACTGCTGCTAATCAAGGTTGGCTTCATGGCGGTGATTGGTGCAGGTGTGGTTTATGTCCTCAACCTGGATCGAAGTGCCTCGGTCAAGCCAATTTATGGCGTGCCGATTGTGATTCCGATTGTTTTAGCAATCATCTTCATAGGAACCTTTGTCTTGGACCGAACAACTTTCGGTCGTCACCTCTATGCGGTGGGTGGAAACCCTGAAGCAGCTAGAAGAGCAGGTATCAAGGTTTCAAGAATCAGGATCTCGGCTTTTGTGATCACGTCTGTCTTGGCGGTTATTGCTGGTCTATTCCACGTCAGCCGAATTGGTGTCGTGGAGGCAGCTGCCGGTCGAACCATCGTGCTAAGCGGCGTGGCCGCCGCTGTAGTTGGTGGTGTCAGCCTCTTTGGAGGCCGTGGCCGCTTAGCCCATGCCGCACTCGGAGCAATGGTGATTGCAATCATTGATAACGGTCTTGGGCTACTGGGACTATCAGCGGGTATCAGCTTCCTGGTAACCGGTTCAGTGCTTGCACTGGCTGCAACAATTGACGCCGTTTCGCGCAAGCGTGGCGGTAACCTGCGGGTCTAAAAGAACCTGTTCGTTCCTAAACACCAGATTAGGTAAGCGCTTCTTTCGGATGAATATTGGCCGGTGAAGGTCAAAACGTGACGTGTTATGTCCACTAAGGCTTAATTGCTGGCGCTGAAAAAACTATTCCGTGTCTTTATTGCTCTCAAATGTGCTTGCTTTGAAAATTCGAACGACTTCCATTACAAGTCCAACTAATGCGGCTACCACCAAGGCTCTATAAAGCCAAATCAGGGCGATCAACGGAAGCATTAGAGGAGCGTTGTCAACACGGCCTGGTCCAAAAATTGCAACCAGCAGTGCAATCGCCCCAACAACAATGGCCAGTACGAACGGAACCCACAGAGTTTTTCTCGGCCAATAGCCAGCCGCTAGGAAAGCTAAGGAGAGAGTTGCCACAGAAATCAGTAAAGCAATGCCTCCCTCTAGCGGGTCAATTAGACCTAAGAAAACAATTGGTAAAGAAACAACAAGCAAAACTCTTGCTGTAAGCCTGCGTGCTCTGGAAATCTCTTTTGACTTCATTTATCCCCTCGCAAGGTTTATGTGCTGGCAATCGCCGGGATGATTGCTCCCGAGAATACCTGCCAAGCCAATATCGACTTTGCTACCAGGCTTAGCGTGATGTAGGTTGCTTCGCCATATAGATAGTTTCTCCAAGGTCCAATCTTCTTGTATTGGAATGCCTGGTTGAAGGCAAAGGTGTTGAAGAAGATGAATAGCGCAACGATAATTCCGTAAACGAAGCCAGGAATCTCGGCAGCTGATTCGCTACCAGGCTGAATTGTGTAGACGATGATGATCAGCCAGGGAACGATACCGGTCATGCTTCCCATGATGAATGGAAGTCCCTTGCCGTTACCTGGAGTCTCATACTTCTCCTGCAAAGCACCAAAGAAAATCATTGAAGCGTTGACGGCAAAGATTCCGGCCAGCGCTGCAAAGTCTGATACGCCTGTCAGCTGAGCAATCAGCCAGATCATCACTGAGGATGAGAGCGAATACTCAACCCAGCGGAAGTAATTGTGATTTTGTTTTAGGCCATTTTTATAGCGCTGGAAAAACAGCGGCGATGCAATCAGGAAATGAAAGAAAGCGGAAAGTAGTAAGAAGCCGATGACTCCCGCTCCGATGTTGATGTCAAAAAGTTCGACTCGCTCTGGCGGAACCGGCACTCCCGGAGGGCCTGTCGGATAGTCAATTGTGACCGGAAACAAAATTTGTGTTTCAAGTAACGTCAAGACGTAGGTAAGTCCCGCAGCCTGAGCTAGGTGTAGAAACCCAGCTACAACGTTGTAGGAGCGCAATCTTGAAATGTATTGATCTGGAGTTCTTTCAACTTTAGCCACGAGGACCTCTTCTCTTTATCTCAGGCTACTGCCGATACTTGCTTTGTCCCATAGGCAGACGGTCAATAGAACTATGCTTCCAACATGGCTGACTACGTGCTCTTCGCTAGTGCATTCTTCGCCTCCGCAATAGCTCCTGGGGCCGACACGCTTCTCATCCTTACCCGTGCCCTTAGTAACAAGAAGCTAGCGATAGCCACCGCTGCCGGAATCACTACGGGCAAAGTGCTGATGGTTTCGCTGGCCTATTTTGGATTGGCAGCTTTGCTGCAGTCGAACGGCGAGTTGCTACTTGCCCTAAAGATTCTTGGCGCAGGTTTTTTGATATACAAAGCTGTTCGGCTCTGGTCTGCAGAGAGAGTGCAGCCCCGTGATCGAAAGGGAAGCGAGTTCTTTGCGGCCTTAGCAATTGGATTCTCTAATCCCCAGCCACTGGCTTTCTATCTAGCGATCATGCCGGTAGTTATTGGAACTACTCAGCTTCCGCTCTTGATCTTGATTGTGGTTGTCGGGTTTTCATTGGTTTCAGCGCTTTACATATTGTTGGCAGCACGGCTATCAAACTGGCTAGCTAGCGGGACGAATTTTCAGCAAGTAAATAGGGTATTAGCTATTGCTTTCTTAGTGTTGGCTGTGATTGTTCTGACGCGCTGATTGGCTGGGGCAGCCTAGGAGTAATCTGAAGCCATGAGCACAAATCCATACGCCAGCGAAAAAATGTCTCCAGAGAGCGAAAAGCTTTGGGCTGTCGCGTTGCATCTCCTTGCCATCCCCTTTGAATTCTTCGCCCCGCTGATTGGGTACTTTCTTCTGCGGGACAAGGGACCATTTGTTTCCCATCACGCTAAAGAGTCGTTGAACTTCGGTCTGACTGTTGTAATCGCAGCAATAGTTTTGGCAATTTCAATTGTTGGTCTTTTGTTCCTGTGGGTGCTGCCGATTGTCTGGGTAGTTTTCCGAATCATTGCTGCCTTCAAGGCGGGCCAGGGCGAGTTCTACAAAATCCCAATTGCCATCAAGTTCATCAAGCTTTAGTCAGGCTATTGCGGACTGGTTTACTTCTTTTCTTGGTTATCCCCTACCCTTATATAGAACGTTCAAGGACGAATAATTGCGCATAGAGCATGATCTGATTGGCGAACTTGAGATTCCTCAGGATTCGCTCTGGGGTATCCACACAGCCAGAGCTTTGTCTAACTTCCCTATTTCTGGAGTTCCGATTGGCCACTACCGAAACCTAATCAAGGCAATTGGGCTTGTGAAGCAAGCAGCAACTCGAGTGAATGCTCGAATCGGTGGCCTGGAGGCCGAGCGAGCCAAGTACATCGAGCTTGCCTGCCAAGAGGTTGTGGACGGAAAGCTTGATCAGCACTTCGTGGTTGATGCCATTCAGGGTGGCGCTGGCACCAGCACCAACATGAATGCCAATGAGGTCATTGCTAATCGAGCCCTGCAGTTGATGGGCAAGAAACCCGGTGAATACGATTTCATTCACCCGCTCAACGATGTGAATCGCTCACAGTCAACCAATGACGTTTACCCAACAGCCTTTCGCATAGCTTTGATTTTTGAACTTGAGATGCTGGATGATTCCATGCAGCAGCTCAGAGACTCGTACCAGCGAAAAGCAGACGAGTTCTCTTCGATTCTTAAGATGGCAAGAACTCAGCTGCAAGATGCCGTGCCAATTACACTTGGCCAGGAATTTCAAGCTTTTGCTGTTTCAACCAACAATGACATCCTTCGCCTGAACGAACTATTGCCGCTTCTTTCAGAGGTGAACTTGGGTGGCACTGCAGTTGGAACAGAACTGAATACACCTAAGGGTTATACCGATGAAGTTGTGGCGGAACTTTCAAAACTGGTTGGCAAGAAACTTGTTTCGCCGGATGACTTGGTGGAGGCGACTCAATCTGCTGGAGTTTTGATTAGTTTCTCTTCAACCCTGAAGCGAATTGCCGTGCGCCAATCTAAGATTGCCAACGACCTTCGACTTCTGAGTTCTGGACCTCGAGCTGGACTAAATGAAATTAACCTGCCTGAACAGCAAGCAGGTTCTTCAATAATGCCTGGCAAGGTAAACCCGGTTATTCCGGAAGTGATAAATCAAATAGCTTTCACGGTGATTGGTAACGACCTGACCGTTACCCTGGCAGCAGAAGGTGGTCAGCTTCAGTTGAATGCATTTGAGCCAATCATGGCTCGATCAATCATCATGAGCATCACTTATTTGAGAAACGGTTTTGCCACCTTTACCAAGAACTGTGTCGATGGCATTACCGCTAACGAAGAACTGCTCAAGCAGAGCGTTGAGAATTCAATCGGGCTCGTCACGGTGCTAAGCCCACAAATTGGCTACGAAAATGCCACCAAAGTTGCTAGGTACGCTCAGCAGCAAAATTGTTCAGTGAGACAGGCCGTCTTGGACCTCAAGCTGATGAGCGAGCAAGAGTTCAATGCAGCGCTGGGCGACCTTACGGCCATCGCTAAGCGCGAAGACTAAGACCTAAGCGCCTTTCCAAGCTCTTCAAACGCATTCACCAGAATTGCCATGTCCTTTTCCTTGTGGGCAAAGGACACTAGCCACTGCTCATCCAGTCCAGGTGGGGTGATGGCACCTCGGTTGATTCCCCATAGCCAGGACAGCTCGGCAGCTTCAAAGTCATTGGCCTTGAAGTCGCGATAGTTACGAACTGGCTTTGGATTCCAAATCACTGCACCCTTCACACCAAAACCAACGGTATGGGCCGGTAGCTGGTAACGCTCAATCAATGTGTCTAGTTTCTTTAGGGTGTCAATGTTGAGCTTTTCTGCCCTGGCAAGTTCTTCTTCGGTTGCAATCTCATCCATAGCAATTGCGGCAGCAACCACCAAAGGATTTCCGTTATAGGTTCCGAAGTGTGGCATTCGGCCATCAACCACAGCATCCATGTACTTTTTCTTGCCACCAAAAGCAGCAACCGGTAATCCGCCACCGATGCTCTTGGCAAGACAAACGAGATCTGGTTCAACACCAACGCGCTTTGCCGCACCTGCAACTCCAGCGGTCAAGCCAGTTTTGACTTCATCAAAAATGAGAGCAACGCCGTACTGATCACAGAGTTCTCTTACGCGCTTCAGATAGCCCTCATCCGGCAGGATGATTGAAAGATTTTCAATAATTGGTTCCATCATTAGTGCGGCAATTGTGTTGCCATGCTCTTTCAGAAGTTCTTCAAGGCGATTCGCATCGTTATAGGAAACGGTATAAATCTCACCAGCTTCTACTTCAAACGGAACGTAGGGAACCGGTTTTTCGGCAGGACCGATTGCTTCCAGCTTTGGTTTAACTGAAACCTGCATTGGATCGTAACCACCGTGGTAACCACCTTCAATTTTGATGATTCCTCTTTTGCGGGTAACGGCTTTCGCGATGCGAATCGCATACATCGTCGATTCGGTTCCAGAGTTTGTGAAGCGAAGCATGTCAAGACCAAAACGCTTTTGGAAACGCTCCGCCGCTTCGGTTGAAATTACAGCTGGAGTAACAAAAAGAGTTCCGGTCTTCTTCAGTGCCTTCTTGACTGCTTTGACAATCTTTGGGTTCAGGTGACCTGCAAGCATTGCTCCAAATCCCATCGAGAGATCTAGGAGCTTGCGACCATCGACGTCCGTGGCATAGGCACCCTTAGCGCTGACGATGGTGATTGGATATGGATCCCAGTGCTGGAAGCTGGAGGTCACACCCAGCGGCAGCGAGCGCTTGGCTCTGGTGTTGTGTTCGCCGGAGCGTGGGTAGGTGGCTAGAAAGCGCTCCCATTCCTTGGCGAGAAGATCTTGAACTTTGATTGGATCGAGGGGTTGGTAACTGGCAGGGGCTTTGCGCCAACCGGCCGGGTCGTGGTTTGGAAATCCTGACACGAGTGAACTCCTTTGTTACTCTATTGTCGCTAATAAAGGGCAAAAGCACCAATCAGGTGGCCAAAATGTGCGTTAATCGTCGAATAAAGCTAGCTGAACTACTGAATCAGTTGCCTAATCAAACCATTCGGTGGGCGGGCCCAAAAAGAGCAGGAAGATAAACAGGGCTGTCACTGCGAGCACCAAGACGACAATCAAAACCAGTGGGCGAGCAATAAACCAGCGGAAGAGTTTGTCGATCCAGGTCTTGTCAGCTGGGTGATCGGATGCCTCAGTGCGCCAGGCACCTTCGAGTTGGCCTTTTTTCAAAAGACTTCTGTCAAACGGCACGGTTGCAAATGGCACAATCGCCAAGCTGACCGCGGCAGCGATCTTGCCAAACTTCCAGCGCTGGTTAATTCCTACCAGAACGGCAGTGGTGCAGTAGCTGAGGAACATCGCACCGTGAATGGTTCCAGCAATAGTCACTCCAATCGACAGATCCTCGGCAACCACTCGCAAAACCAATGCGGAGATTAGTAGTGCCCAGGTGATTGCTTCGCCAACTGCAAACAGACGGTAGAGGGACTTTGGAGACATCGCGGCCTTTCTAAAACTCACCACCAATCTATCTCCCCTAGGCTCATTGGGTGCCGCATCGAAGGAAACTCCCAGCCATTGTGGCTGCGGTCATCGGTGGCAGCTTCATGGCAATCCAGGCAAGAGCCAACTCCGGACTTGGTCAGGAAATTGGCAGCGGGATATTTGCGGCCTTAGTTTCCTTTTCGGTTGGACTGATAATCATTGGTCTCTTTACTTTGCTCTATA
>JBMLPC010000068.1:0-18547 GCA_049242305.1 Aquiluna sp.
TAGGTGCGGCAATTCAGGCGGGCCTGCAGGCTCTTGATAAAAAGCCACAGTGGCTCTGGATTCTGCATGATGACTCAGCTCCAGAACCTAATGCGCTAACCCAACTAGCAAAAACCGCTGAAGTGTCTGAATCGGTTGCAGTGGTGGGACCCAAATTGCTGCGCTGGGATTTACCAATTGAAATTCAACAACTGGGTTTGACGATTACTCCTAGCGGAAAACCATTTCTGTTAGTTGAGAGCGAGTATGACCAGGGTCAATTCGATGTTAGAAGCGACACATTGGCAGTTTCGACTGCTGGAATGTTGGTTGGCTTTGAGGTTTGGGAGCAATTGGGTGGTTTCGATGACAAATCACCAGTGCTCGCACAGGACATTGAATTTTCTTTGAAAGCTAGAGCGGCTGGTTTTCGAGTAGTGGTTGAGCCCTCCGCCAAAGTTCTGCACGCAGGACTGGCAATGACTGGTCAGCGCAGTCGCCATTGGCTAGGCGGCGGCTATCGAACCGCAATTGCTAAGGCGCATCTGCATCTATTTGGTCTAATAGCTCCGCGCGGAGTTTTGCCTTTTCTATATCTTCTGCTTCCGCTGATTGCTGTCCTATCAATTCCCTATGGACTTTTCATCAAACGACCTGGCCGAATCAGTGGTGCTTTCACAGCCTGGTTCTGGGGCTGGTCAACACTTCCAACCCGCTTTGGCGCTCGCCGCAGAATTCGTCAGTTTGGCTCGATTGCGGCAGCGAAAGGCCTGGTTGCTTCCAGAAAGCAAATTAGACAAAAACAATCCAAGCAAATGGAGTTTCCGCCAGAACAAGCAAAGTTCGGCAAGAAAGGATTTTTCTCGTCAGGAGCTTTCTATCTGACCTTGCTCTTGCCGCTGCTTGCGCTGGGTAGTTTTCCACTGGCTGCCTTGTCGAGTGTTGGATCTCCAATTGGTCGAAGCTTTGAGAGTGTCTGGGCGGCGACCGCAGTGGATGCGGTTCAGTATTTAGACGGCGTTTCCTTCCCTGCCGATCCCTTTAACTGGTTTTATGCGCTGATTGCCTCCGTGCCCACCTCGCCATCGCTCACGCTTAATTGGTTTGTTTTTCTTTCTTCGTCGCTTGCTTTCGTAGCTGCCTGGCTGCTACTGGGGCAGTTCACGCAGCGGCCCTGGCTGCGCAATCTTGCAGCAATCAGTTATGCCCTCAGTCCAGCTTTGCTGACTCTGCAGGGCGCAGCAGCGGTGGTAGAACTGGTGGTTGCAATCTTTACTCCGCTAAGTGTTTATTTCCTTCTGAAGACCAAGAGCGCATTTAATTCAGCCAGGAGCTTGCGCTGGGGAACGTTGGCTGGTTTGAGTCTGGCGCTGGTTGGAATTGCCAACCCGGTGGTTTTTGTCTTGCTTGGTTTGACTGTGCTTACGCTGGCGCTGGCTAATTTCGGCAGAGCCTTTGCACTTCTTATCTCTTTACTACCTGGTATCGCGCTGCTGGCACCTTGGTTTTTTGCAACCAGTTCCACTGACCTAGCGCTGTTTGCACTCACCAGTTCTAATCGCTCAGAATTGCCAGATTATTTGCTTTGGTATGTCGCCGTCTTGGGATTGCTATTAGTAATTGCCGCTGCGCTAGGAAGAGTTTTGCTCGCGCTGGCTGTTGCTGTTTCCAGTGCAATCCTGATTGGGGCAGATCGTCTGCTTGGATTCTCATTCGCCGAGATTTCGTCATTGCTGGCACTGGGGACAGTGCTGCTGCTGGTTGAGGTCATTCAGAAAATCAAAAAGCGACAGGTCAAGCTCGCCATCGCGGCTGGCCTGTCGCTTGGATTGGCAGCCAGTGGTGTTGTCTTTGGAGCGATGGCAACTCGACCGCTGCAGGTTGAGGATTTGTCGGCTCCGGCATTGGTGGTTGCGCAGGCTGACGCGGAGCCTTCGACCAGAACGCTGGTAATTAGCTTCGAGCAGGCGGTGAATGTCGATTTAGTTTGGGGAGATGGTCGAAGCGCTGATGAGCGTTCAGTTCTTTATTCTGCGCTTGGTGCGGAGTCTTCAATAAAGCAGCCACTTGCTGAGTTGACTGCGCAGTTGGTGGCTGCCAATCCAGCGGCGGTAGGAACACTTCTGGCTGATCTCGGAATTGATTTTGTTCTGGTCGTTGGCTCTGACCCGCAGGCGCTTTCAACCAAGGCCGCTGTCAGCGGTATGGAGTATTTCCAGATTGCCGGTGAGAGCTCATTCGGCTCTTTGTTCCGGGTAACCAGTGAGCGCAATGAGCCAGTGGTTGAGATTTCAGCCGCCAATAGAAATTGGCAGCTGGCCAGCTTCGCGCTCTTTGGATTGCTACTGATTCCAACTCCTGCGGTGATTCGCGGATATAGAAGGAAGGCAGTGAAATGAATCCACTTGCCCGAGCTCTAGCTGGTGTAGTCGGCCTGGCTTTGTTGGTTGCCGCTTATCTAATTCCCGGCACCAGTGCACTGACAGCTGCTCCCAGCAGCGAGTTTGCGGTTGATGTGAATCCACTGCCGCTAACGATTGCCTGCCCTGGATCGTTCGTGGAGGTTGCCGGACGCAGTGGAACTGAAATCGGAAAGATTGAGCGAGTCGGAGTTGCTTCAGTGAAAACTAGATCAAGCGCTGAAGCGAGTTATCCAACCAGTGCAGAGAGTTTTATTAGCCTCAGTGCTGAGGGCGAGAATCAATCAACTGAATTACTCAGCGCCATCCAGTACCAGGTTGTGGACCAGCCTCGAGCGAGTGGACTGTCAGCTGGCTATTGCGAACAGCCAAAAACAAATGGTTGGTTCGTATCGGGAGATGGTGGGGCTGGCAAAGAAACTGTGTTGATTGCTGCCAACCCCAACAATGTTGATACTCAGCTGCTGGTTGAAGTTCACTTTGGCGGAAAAGTAATTACTGAGCGATTTGTAATTGGTCCGCTTCGCGAGGAGCTGATTAGCCTTGCGGCATTGGTTGGGGTAGAACCCAGTTATGCGGTTTACTTCGAATCTGGGGGAGCCGGTCTCGTGGTTGCTATGCAGCATCGTTACAGCGATGGATTGAATTCGCTTGGCGTCTCACTTGATACTGCAATCCGTGAAGCTAGTGAGAATTTGTGGCTGGGACCGCTAAGAATTTTGGCGGAAGGGTATGAAAGACCTCGACTGCGCATTTTTGCCCCGCTTGGCGCTGCCAATGTTTCTGTCACCTATCACTCAGCCTCCACCAGAACTCTGACCCAGGAATTTAGTTTGGCCTCCGGCGAGCTATTTGAGTTAGAACCGGATCTAGAAACCAATGATTACGCAATTGAAATCGAGAGCAACGAGCCAGTGTTGGCAAGTGTCTTGAATCCATCTTTGAGTCCACTGGATTACCAGTGGATCTCGCCACTGGAGAGATTTAGCAACCTCTATTTGCCAATCCCGGCAATTGACTCAGAGATTGCGCTTATCAATCCAGGCTCGACACCAATTGAAATCAATCTTGCTGTGCGCACATCGGTGGGAGTGGAGTCAACTGTTGTCCGATTGGCTGCCAACGGTATTGAGATGTTGCCTGTCACCGGCAGCAGGCTTTCACTGCAGTCATCTGGGGAATTTATGGCAGCGCTTCAGCTGAAGAGCACTAGCGGCTATGCAGTTATTAATCCGAGCGAAAATGCCAACCCAGGTCAGTCGCTAAGCGTCTTTGTTCGCTAGCTCGGGTGAATTAGTTCCCAGGGGTCGCGATCAATAAGTTCGGCGGCGGCTGTAATTACTGATTGTTCGATTTGTGCTCTTAGGTCTGCTCCCCTGAATGAGAGTCTTTCGATTGGAATTCGATACAGCACTATGGTCATGCTGGACTTTCGGGATGAGTGGCGGGTGAGTGGTTCCCCTCTGTCGATTTCAGGCACTTCCTCAATCCGCCATTTCAACTCCGCGAGTTCTGGAAACTCGGATCGCAGGTATTCGCAGGTTTGCTCAACAACCAGGTGGAATAACTCGGTTCTGGTGCCGGGTTTGAAGAGTTTTGAGGGTAGCGGCCTGCGCATGCCGCGACCATGACGATCTCGACTGATGGCTGCCATGAGGGCATTGTATTCTTGGGTGTCAATTGCGGTGAGGGTGATTTTTGGTCGATTTCGATAAGTTCGTCAAAACCTACGATGTTCGCGGCTTGGTGGGGACCGAGCTGACTGAAGAAATAGTTCGATGCTTTGGCGCAGCCTTTGCTGATGAGCTGGAGTTGTCTGGTCAGGAATTAGTGGTTGGCCACGACATGAGAGATTCCTCGCCCGGGTTTGCCAAGGCATTTGCCGAGGGGGCAAATCTGCGCGGGGCAAATGCTGTCATGATCGGGCTTTGCTCAACTGATATGAGCTATTTCGCATCTGGAAAACTTAACCTGCCCGCAGCCATGTTCACCGCTTCGCACAATCCTGCCAGCTATAACGGCATCAAGTTTTCTCGTGCTGGTGCCAGGGGCATCAGTTTGGATACTGGCTTGGCAAAAATTCGAGATCGCGCAAAAGTATTTCTAGACAATGGATTAACTCAGTCTCCGCAACCTGGTAAGACTAGGGAACTGAGTGTCATTACCGACTATGCCAAGTATCTGAACGAGCTGGTCGACTTGAGCAAAATTAGGAAACTCAAGATTGTGGTGGACGCTGCCAATGGAATGGGTGGACTCACTGTCCCAGCTGTGCTTGGCAGTAATCCAAACATTGAGTTGGTTGATTTGTATTTCGAATTGGACGGAACGTTTCCAAATCACGAGGCTAACCCGCTAGAGCCCAAGAACCTGGTAGACCTTCAGGAAAAAGTTCTTGCTGTTCAGGCTGATATTGGTCTTGCTTTTGATGGTGATGCGGATCGCTGTTTTGTAGTTGATGAGAAGGGCAATGCAGTTAGCCCTTCATCAGTTGCAGCAATTGTTTCAAAGCGTGAGATAGAAAGAGTCAGAAAACTCGGCGAGCAGAAAATTGTCGTACTCCACAACCTGCTGACTTCAAAGTTCGTTAGTGAAGAGATTGAACGAAACGGCGCTACTGCCGTGAAGACAAAGGTCGGTCACTCCTTGATCAAAGACAAGATGGCTGAGACTGGAGCAGTCTTTGGTGGAGAACACTCTGCCCACTACTACTTCAGAGACTTCTGGGGAGCTGACAATGGAATGTTGGCCGCCATGCACGTAATTAGCGAGCTGGGCATGGGGCAGTTGCCGATGTCAGAGCTAGCTGCCAGGACCACCCCTTACTTCGCTTCTGGTGAAATCAACTCCGCCGTCACTGACCGCCCGGCGGCCCTGGCGCGAGTGCGCCAAAGCCTTGGTGCTGCCAGTGAAGAAGAGTTTGATGGAACCACCTTCTTTGGCGGGGATAAAGCAGCCTGGTGGTGGGCAAACATCAGGCCCTCTAATACTGAGCCGCTACTTCGGCTGAACGTGGAGTCCAATAATGAGGGTCTGACGAGGGAAATCACTGACAGGGCTGTTGCGGCAATTCGAAACAGCTAAATTTGTCTCAGGCCAATTAGCGCCAACGGGAGGTGTCATGTCACACAGGATTCTGGTGGTTGACGATGATGATGCTCTGCGCGAAATGGTCGGCCTAGTACTGTCCGCCAGTGGCTACTCACCTGTTTTTGCCAGTGATGGACTTTCCGCGGTTGATGTTTTCAGGGAGCAGAATCCAGACTTAGTTTTGCTGGACATCATGTTGCCAGGGCAAAGTGGAATTGAAGTTTGTAGGTCAATACGTGCTTTCTCTGGTGTTCCGATTGTGATGCTTACTGCTAAAGGTGACACGGATGATGTTGTTGCGGGCTTGGAAGCTGGAGCTGATGATTACGTGGTCAAGCCTCACAACGGCGCCGAGCTGGTAGCGCGAATCCGCGCTAGGCTTCGTCCCATTTCTGACGAGACCGGTACTGTCCAAATTGGACCTTTGTCGCTTGATCCAAAAACTTTCGAAGTAAAGCGGGGCACTCAACTGCTATCGCTAACCCCACTGGAGTTTAAGTTGCTGCACACCTTGGCCGTGAAGCCGCAGCAAGTGTTCAGTCGTGAAATGCTTTTAGAGCAAGTTTGGGGATACCAGTACAAGGCAGACACGAGGCTCGTCAACGTCCACGTTCAGCGCCTTCGCTCGAAGATCGAGGAAGATCCTGAAAACCCCAAGATTGTGATGACAGTTCGCGGTCACGGATATCGAGCTGGCTCTGACTCTCAGTGATTTCCTTATTTCGTAAGTCGCTAACTGCTCGTGCAGTGCTGACCACTGTCTTCCTCGGCGGCATCTCCGTCGCCATCATCGGAAGCTTTCTTTCATACTCGCTTGCTAATAGCTTTTACCAAAATCGCCTCAGCCAGGTTCTGACCGAAACTGAGCGAGCGGTTGATTCGGTTCAGACAACAATTGCGGCTAGTTCTCTAACCGACGAAACTGCCTTGCAAACTCTTCTAAATTCAGTGGTTCCCTCCCTAGAAATTTCTGGAGGTTCAGCCCCGCGACAGGTCGCTCTCTTGAGATCACCGGGACAGGGTCAACTCCAACTCTTTCAGTCGCCGATTTCTCAAAATCTAGATTTGCAAGCAATCCCAGATCAGCTTCGTCAGGAGGTTCGAGAGGCGCCTGGTCGACTGACCTACACTCCAGTTTCGCTAAGTTCAGATCTAACAACAGTTCCGGGTATCACGGTCGGAACTCCAATCGCCATTCCAATCGCCGGCAACTTTGAGCTCTACCTGGTTTATAACCTCTCGGCTGAACAAAGAGCACTCGAGCTGGTGCAGAACGCACTTGCGATTGGTGGCTTTTTCTTGCTTGCCTTGATTGCAGCAGCGAGTTTCTTTGTGACCAGAAGACTGATTGCTCCGGTTGAGGAAGCAGCCGAGGCGGCACGAGAAATCTCTGAAGGCAAACTGGATAAGCGCTTACCTGAAACGGGTCAGGACATTCTGGCGACACTTGCCAGTTCGTTCAACAAGATGGCAACCAGCCTGCAGACACAGATCGAAAGACTTGATGCGCTGTCAAGAATGCAGAGACGATTTGTTTCCGATGTTTCACACGAGCTGCGCACACCCATGACCACCATCAAGCTGGCAGGCGAGGTGCTTTTTAGCAATCGTTCTAAGTTGGAGCCTTCCCTCTCACGCTCGGCTGAATTGTTGCAGGATCAGATTGAGCGCTTCGATCGGCTGCTCAGTGATCTGCTTGAAATTTCTCGATACGACGCTGGTGCCATCGTGCCTGAATTTGAACTGCACGATGTCAAATCTGTGGCAGCAGCAGCAATTAAATCTATTGAGCCTCTTGCTAAGGATCGGAACACCAGCCTCGATCTGCTAGCGCCCCAGGAGCCGGTTCGCGCGGAGATAGACGCAAGAAGGATTGAGCGGCTGCTTCGCAACCTGCTTTCCAATGCAATTGAGCATGGAGGGGGCAAAGATGTCAGTGTTGAAATTGCCGAGAATGCTCAGGCAGTTGCAATCTGCGTAACAGATCGCGGAGTTGGAATGAGTCGCCATGAACTTGACCGCGTATTTGATCGATTCTGGAGAGCCGACCCTGCTCGTCAGCGTTCTGTTGGCGGCACGGGTCTCGGTTTGGCTATTTCAAAAGAGGATTCTGCTTTGCATCGAGGCTGGTTGCAGGTTTGGTCAAAGCCGAAAGTTGGCACGAGTTTCAGGTTGACACTTCCAAAATCGCGAGATGCGGTAATTGCCAATTCGCCGCTACCGCTTCCACCTAGAGGGCTGGAGGCATAATGCGGAAAATTGCACTAGTTCTCTCGATGATTCTCCTTAGCGGCTGCGCAAGTTTGCCTAGTAATTTGAACATTGAAATTGGACCTGAGCTGTCAACTCCGGATCAGCAAGAGCTTTCCTTCTACTCACCAGCTTCACCACTGCCTGGCGCAAGTCCAAGTGAAATAGTCTCCGGTTTTCTCTCCGCTGGAACTGGTCCGCAGAATGACTACCAAGTTGCCAGGGAATATCTAACAGATGGTTTTGCATCGCGATGGCGGCCAGGGGAGCAAACTCTTATTCGGGTGGGTGCTTATGATCTACAGTCGGCCAGCGATAACGTCCAGGTTGTCAGCGTTTTAGTTGGCGCCAGGGTCAACCAAGATGGTTCGTATGAAAACATCGCACCCGCCAATACTGATCTTCGCTTTCGTTTAGCGCAGGAAAACGGAGAGTGGAGAATATCTAGCGCTCCAAATTTGACTGTTGTAACTGTGCCAGTATTCGAGGTTGTCTTCTCTCAATTCCCGATTTATTTTCTTGACTCCACAGCTTCGCAGTTAGTGCCGGATGTTCGGTGGTTCCCCAAGCGAGCTTCGACCGCAACTCAATTGGTGAATGCACTACTGAATGGACCAGCTGCCTGGCTTAGCGAGTCTGTGCTGTCGGCGATACCGGCGGGCACGAAATTACAGGTCAATGCCGTCTTGGTTCAAGAGGGTAAGGCCCTTGTGGACCTTGATGCCACCGCATTGGCTGCCGATAATCGTCAACGTGGGTTGCTTCTTACTCAATTGAGAAGCACTCTGCTGCAGCTTCCAGGTATAGTCGACGTTTCGGTCCTTATTGCAGGCGCCGAGCAATCCATCACCGCAGCGGAGATTCCCGCTATCCCTGCTTCATCTACATTTGCTCTCACAACAACGGGAATTACAAGGCTCAGCGGATCCGAGGCGGGGCCACTGCTCGGAACCGAAGATGCACTTTCCTCGCTGAGTCTTTCTCGCTTGGCTGTCGCTGCCGAGGGACGCCAATTAGTTGTTGCGTCCTCCACTGGCATCTATCGACTCATTCAACAAGGAGATATGTTCTCCCGCTTGCGAATTTCTCCAACCAATTTGGTTTCAGATATGCAGACTGACCTGTTTGGACACACCTGGGTGTTCAGGGGCACCAGCTCAAATAGCGTAGAAATTATCGACAGTTCCGACAATAGATTTGAACTGCCTTTGCCGTTTGCAGGAAATGTCATTAGTGCAGCAGTTTCTCCAGAGGGAGCGCGACTAGCCGTCCTGGTCTCGGACTCTGGTCAGTCCATCCGAATGTTTGGCATTGTAAGAAATCAACAAGGAGTGCCACTTCGTCTAACTGGAAATCTCTTTACTGAGCCGGAGGCAGTCGGGGTTGCCTCTGTCTCCTGGCAGCAATCAACCGTTTTGAGAGTTCTCTCAAAAACCGCCAGTGGAACCGGCAGCATTTATGACTACCCAATCAGCGGCCCAAGAAAGCAGAGAACTGCTCCATTGGTCACTGGCTCAGTGGTTGAGGCGGGCTTTGCTGTAATTGATAGCTATCTCCTATCTGAGGCTGGTGAGGTTTGGATTCTCTCGGGCAACACCTGGCAGCGCATTCAAACGGATGTTATTGACATATCTAGTGGTCGCTAGGACTTATTCACATAAGTAACTGGGCATTCCCACTAAAGTCAGCTTTCCTTCAAACTTCTCCCATGCTGCTCGACTTTCTACTGCCCTCACCGTGCGTTGTTTGTGGTCGCTTACCCAAGCCTCTGTGCAGTGAATGCTTACCGCAACCTGGCTTTCAACTTGATAGAGGGGCTTTTCTGAATCTCTACTACTCAAATGAACTGACGGGTGATTTTGAACTGATTATGAAGAGCTATAAAGACAAAAGCCGCATGGCACTGGAGAGTGTCTTGGCATCGCTGCTGCACTCGCTCATTATGGAAGTTGCTCGGTATGAGAGTTTTGATTGTTACGCGTTGCCTCCAAGAAATCAGGGCAATTATCAGAGGCGAGGTTTTGTGCCAATTGAGCGCTTGGTTCGCAAGACCGCGCTATCCAAATTCAGACGAATCTTCCTTGGCAAAACTAGAAAGATAAATGACCAGCGTCGACTATCTATGCCCGATCGTCTTTTGAATACCTCTCGGGCATTTCAAGCCAAACCTGGAAGGGGCAGAGTTCTTTTAGTTGATGATGTTGCCACCACCGGAGCCACGCTGCTTGAGATGCGCAGGGCTTTGGAGGCAGCTGGCTATCAGGTAGTTGCTTCCTGCGTATTGGCTAGGAGGTTTGGATTTCGGTTTGACAGCTAAGCAATTGGGCGTAGTTTGGATTCAGGGTCTTGCCCTGAGCGGAGGTAAAAATGGAAGTTAGATTCACTGCAAAAAACCTCAGTATTTCAGATCGATTCAAAGAGTACGTTTCCGAGAAAGCCGGCAAAGTCGAGCAATTTGCTCATCGCCCGGAAGAAATGAACATAAAAGTCACTCGCTTTGACCACAATCGAAGTTCGGGTCAAGAAGATGCAGTTGAGTTGACAGTTTTTGAACCCGGCCATGTTGTTCGCGCAGAGGCTAAGGCATCCGATAAATTTTCGGCTTTTGACATAGCCTTCCAAAAACTACTGCAGAGGCTAAGAAGATATTCAGATCGCCAAAAAGTTCACAGGGGAGGCGGACATAAAAATCTTGGAGCTAGCGAACTAACAGCCTCTAACTTTTCAGAACTCGACATCACTCCTGTTGACTATGAGGTGCTAACTGGGGAGATTCCGATAGTTGAGGAGTCCAAGGGTTTAGTGGTTCGTAAGAAGATCTTCAAAAAAGTCCCAATGACAGCCCTAGAGGCGGTCGATCAGATGGAACTGGTAGGTCATGATTTCTACCTGTACCACGACTCAGAGACCGATTCGGCGGCCGTTGTTTATAGGCGAAAAGGCTACAGTTACGGGGTTATTAGTCTGGGTGACTAGCCAGCTGCCGCGACTAGAATTACCCCGTTACTAAGGAGTATTACTTGGCTTCCATTCTCGATAGCCTCTTGCGCGCAGGCGAGGGCAGACTTCTTCGAAAGCTTGAATCAATCGCTAAAGAGGTAAATGCTCTTGAGCCCCACTACCAACAGCTCTCCGATGAGGAGCTGAAGGGGGAGACCAGAACGCTGCGAGAGCGTTTTGCCAATGGTGAGACTCTGGACGAGCTGTTGCCTGAAGCATTTGCTGCAGTCAGAGAAGCTTCTGTAAGGACCCTGGGCCTTAGACACTTTGACGTTCAGATCATGGGTGGAGCAGCACTTCACCTTGGAAACATTGCTGAAATGAAAACCGGTGAAGGTAAGACACTGGTTGCGACCCTAGCTGCCTACCTCAACGCCATTCCTGGTAGAGGTGTGCACGTTGTAACAGTGAATGACTTTTTGGCTGGCTATCAGTCAGAGTTGATGGGCAGAATTTACCGCGCGTTGGGTATGACTATTGGCTGTATCTTGACCGGTCAGGATCCGGAATTTAGAAGAACGCAGTATGCCTGCGACATCACATACGGAACCAATAACGAGTTCGGGTTTGACTATCTACGCGACAACATGGCCCTCACTAAGCAAGATCTGGTCCAGCGCGGACATTATTTTGCAGTAGTTGATGAGGTTGACTCAATTTTGATTGATGAGGCGAGAACTCCACTAATTATTTCTGGTCCAGCCAGCGCAGACGTAAATCGCTGGTTCAGCGTATTTGCAAAACTAGTTCAGACCTTGAAAATCGACGAAGACTATGAAGTTGACGAGAAGAAGAGAACTGTTGCGGTCTTGGAATCTGGAATCGACAAGGTTGAAGACTACCTGGGCATCAATAATCTCTACGAAACAGCCAATACTCCGCTCATATCATTCCTAAACAACTCAGTTCGAGCGAAAGAACTCTTTAGGCGCGACCGCGATTACGTTGTTACCAACGGCGAGGTCTTGATTGTTGACGAACACACCGGTCGAATTCTTCCTGGTCGCAGATATAACGAGGGACTCCATCAGGCTATCGAAGCCAAAGAGAACGTTGCCATCAAGGCAGAGAATCAAACTCTTGCATCAATTACCCTGCAGAACTATTTCAGGCTTTACAACAAGCTCAGCGGTATGACTGGAACCGCTGAGACTGAAGCAGCTGAATTTATGTCCACCTATCAGCTTGGGGTTGTTCCAATTCCAACCAACAAGCCAATGATTCGTAAAGATCAGTCGGATTTGATCTATAAAAACGAAGAGGCGAAGTTCAAGATGGTGGTGGCCGACATCATGGATCGGCACAAGAAAGGCCAGCCAATTTTGGTTGGAACCACCTCGGTTGAGAAGAGCGAGTATCTCTCAAAGCTGCTAGCCAAAGCAGGTGTTCGCCACGAAGTTCTAAATGCTAAAAACAATGCCCGCGAAGCCGTCATTGTTGCTCAAGCCGGTCGCTATGGGGCCGTCACTGTGGCAACCAACATGGCTGGTCGTGGAACTGACATCATGCTCGGCGGAAACGCGGAGTTCTTGGCCGTGCAGGAAATGCAGAAACTGGGATTAGATCCAGCTGAAAATCCCGAAGAGTACGAAGCAAAATGGGATGAAGTTTTCGATCGTGTGAAGGCTGAGGTCGCCCAGGAAGCCGAAAAGGTATTGGCCGTTGGTGGTCTCTACGTTCTGGGAACTGAGCGCCACGAGTCTCGAAGAATTGATAACCAGTTGCGCGGTCGTTCTGGTCGCCAGGGGGATCCGGGTGAGTCTCGCTTCTACCTATCGCTAACTGATGACTTGATGCGCCTATTCAATTCCCAGGCAGCAGCAGCTTTGATGAACCGTTCTTCAGTGCCGGACGATCAAGCAATTGAATCCAAGATGGTGTCGAAGGCGATTGCTTCCGCGCAGTCCCAGGTGGAGGCTCGTAACGCTGAGATTCGCAAAAACATCTTGAAGTATGACGATGTGATGAACCGCCAGCGTGAGGCAATCTACGCCGACAGGCGCCAGATCCTTGAAGGCGAAGATATCTCCAAGACTTTTGACGCATTCTTAGCTGAGGTAATCGCTGACAACATTAATCGAAACACTCTTGGCGGTTCGGTTGATTGGGATCTGCAGTCTTTGTGGAATCAGCTAAAAGCCATTTACCCAATTTCGCTTGAGATCGATGAAGTTATTGCTGAAGTTGGTTCTCCAGCGAAGCTGAGCAGCAAGTGGCTGATTGAGGAAATCACCAGTGATGCTCGAATTGCCTACGGACGCAGAACCAGTGAAATCGGTGAGCAGCTGATGCGAGAGTTGGAGCGTCGAGTAATGCTTTCGGTGATTGACCGCAAGTGGCGCGATCATCTTTACGAAATGGACTACCTCAAGGAAGGCATTGGCCTTAGAGCAATGGCTCAGCGTGATCCGCTGGTCGAGTATCAGCGCGAGGGCTATGGCATGTTCCAAGAGATGATGGCGGCTATTCGAGAAGAAGCCGTGCAGCTGATGTTCAATTTGGAAGTCAAGCAGGCCGTCCCGGATGTCACTCAGCAACAGCCTCAGCAGCTGACTTACTCCGCTCCTTCCGAGCAAGGTGGCGTGGAAGTTCAGCAGCAGGGGACAGACAATAATGACCCAGGCCAGCAGCCACCAAAGAACTCTGGCCAAGGATCTGCTTTCTTCAAGAATTAATCAGAACAATTTCTGTAATTCGATACCTCTCGTGGATTAGCTCTGCCCGAATTGATATTGCTTTGATGGCACCTGAAATCTGAAGCAGCACTACCCCCTGGTAGGCATTGGCATCAGTTTCAAAAGTCTTCGTTTTTCGAAGAACAATTTCCGGGCGCTGAACCAGGCCAGTCAACTGTCGCTGCCTAGCCCCGCGTCGATAGCGCTGGCAGACGTCATAGTAGGCGCCGTCGCTTAGCCAGCGAGCTAACTGCTCAGGCCTGCGAAGGCCCGCTAAGACCTCGACATAGGCCGCGGATATTTCAGCGAAAAACTTTGACAGATCGGGTTGATCTGCCACCTGCGAAGTAATTGTCATGTCCCCCTCATCTCTTTAGGTGGCAGAAAGTATCTATCCGGTAGCAACTTCGGGATAGTCCCCGACTGCGTGCTGTGGATAACTTTCCTTCGAATACTGCAACTTGTGCTCTTATCGGCACATGGAAATCATTAGAGAACTTGAAGAGGAATTTGCAGCCAAAAGATTAGCTAACGGGCTCGGCCGGATTGCACTTCGCACACCGGGGCGTCTTTACAACCTGGACGAAGCAAGGCTTGCCTCAGACTTCATCTTGGGCAGATCTGGCAACCGTATTTACTTTTTTCCAAACCAATCGATAACCGAGGTGAGTGGGATTGAAGTGCAATCCTCCATGCAGGAACAGCTGGCAAGCATCTTAGGAGACCAGCGACAACCCGTGAAGTTGCTTTTAGCAAATGGCTCAGAAATCCAATCGGCATGGTTATTGAACGTCGAGGGCCAGTGGCTTCGCGTAGCGGGGCAGGACGGAGTGCTGTGGATTCCAATCGCAAGACTATTAGTAGCTGAGACTGACCTACTTTTGAGCGAGCCTAGAAATTGAGCATGCGCATCAGAAAAAGCATTAGTCCTTGGACAGTCGCAATATTCATTCTGAGCCTGGCCGCCCTGGCGGTTATTGTCATCACCCTCAACAAGCCTCTACCGACTTACCTGGTAGCGAAACGTGCCTTGGTACCGGGTGAGCAACTTACGGCGCAAGATGTCGATTTCTTGAACCTAGATCTTGGTCCACTGGAAAGTAACTATTTGAGGGAAATACCAGCCGATTTGGCGGTTCGCTCAGCAGTGCCGGCCGGGGAATTGATTCCGGTTTCAAGGCTTGGAACTCAACTTTCAGAAAACCAAACCGCAATTCGAATTTTGCCCGCAACCAAGCCCGCGTCTTCGGTGGTTGCCGGGACCTTGGTTTCGGTGTGGCAAGTTGTTGAAGTGGAGGGTCAGTTTCAACCTCAACAACTGGTGGCAACTGCCGAGGTGGCAGCCGTTCAATACGGTGAAGGACTGTTTTCTGAGGAAATTCCTGAAGTCGAATTGCTGGTTGGTAGGGAGCAGGCCATGCTCGTAATCACAGCACTTGCCGCTGACTTTGATGTCTTTGTGTTGCCAGTCAAATGACGACTTTAGACCTTCGCAATCAAATAGAGCTGCCCGCTACAGCAACTGCAGCTAAAAGTATTCTCTGCTGGGGTTCCGCAGGATCGGGCAAGACTTCGTTAGCTGTCAACCTTAGTTTCGAACTTGCCAATAACGGTTGGCGAGTTTGCTTGATTGATGCCGACACCTATCACCCCTCAGTGGCAGCGCTGCTTGGCATAACCCAAAACAGCGGGGGATTAGCTGCGTTCCTGAGACTGATTAGGCAGGACCGTTTGGATCAGGCTGAATACGACCGGCTGATAGAGGAGGTGCGGTTTTCCAGTAGCGGCCTCAGTGTAATTAAGGGCATACCGTCTCAAACTCGCTGGTCAGAAATTGATCCGCTGGCTCTACAGGCGCTGATCGAAAAACTTTCCAACCGTTTTGACTTCCTGGTCTGGGATGTGGCCAGCTACACCCAGACGGGCTTGCTTTGTGCAGAATCTGGCCGGGATCGAAATCAAGCAGCAGCTTTTTTGCTGGGACAGGCGGACTTGGTTTTGGCAATGTTCCTTTCCGACCCGGTTGGTTTGAATCGCTTCTTGTTTGATTTGCGGGAAGTAGGACGAGAGGTTTGGCCGGTAGCCAATCGGCTGCGCAGCTCGGTGTTAGGTCGCAACCCGCAGGGTCAGATCCGCAGTGTCCTAAGTAAGACTGCCAATCTAACCTTGGCTGGCGAAATAGTTGAGGATGAGGGATTCGATAACCTACTTCAGAGCACCAAGCCACTCCTCCTGCAGAATCGAGCGTCTAAGGCTCTTCAGGGAATCAGGAAGCTCGCCCAAGAAATCACTGCGGCATTGGGCGAGTAAACTCGCCAAAGTGGAGGACAACACTCAACTAAGCCAGCAGTGGATTCGAACCCTGATGGCTGATTGGCAGCTTATTGCGGACGCTGCCTTTTCTGACCTTGTTCTGTGGGTTCCAAAACGCACGAAGCTACACGTTTATGCACACGCTCGTCCATCTACGGCAGCCACACTTTTCTATCGAGATATCACGGGCAGCATCGCTAGGACTGACTGGCTGAAAATTATCAATGAAGCTTGGGAGAGTGGGAAACCGGTAGTTGCCCCGACGCTTTCTGAATTCAGTGGAAATGCCACCAGAATCTCCGCCTATCCAGTTTTCGCTCCCGATCAGCCCAAACCAGCAAGTCCAATTGCAATCATCACCCGTCATACCAACCTGGGGGAGTCAAGATATCCAAATAAGTTGCAGTTGAACTTTGTTGCAACGGCTGAGCAATTGCTTGAAATGGTAAGCCAAGGAGAATTTCCCATTCGGGAGGCTGGCACGGCACCAAGGCGCGGTGCGCCTCGTGTCACTGATGGTCTGATCAGACTCGATAAGTCGGGTCGCGTTTTATTTGCATCCCCTAATGCTCTGTCAATGTTCAATCGA
This sequence comes from Aquiluna sp., assembly GCA_049242305.1. GTDB lineage: Bacteria > Actinomycetota > Actinomycetes > Actinomycetales > Microbacteriaceae > Aquiluna. The sequence goes on from JBMLPC010000068.1 coordinate 16,317, forward strand.
GCGGGCATGGATGGTGAGCTGGAGGGCAGACTGCTCGCTGAGGTTGTCAATTCAATTTCGGAGCGAGAATCCATCGTGGATGAAGGCTTACCGCTAGTTCTTACCGGTAAAGGTGCCTGGCGAACCGACATTGAATTTCCAGAGATAACAATTGCTGCCCGCTCTATTCCAATCACGAATCACAAAGAACGGGTAGGGGCAGCGGTGCTCTGTCGCGATGTGACAGAGCTGAGAGTTCGCGAGCGTGAACTACTGACAAAAGATCTGACTATTCGAGAGATTCACCACAGAGTGAAAAACAACCTTCAAACTGTTGCTTCGCTACTGCGAATTCAATCGCGGCAGAGTAACACCGAAGAGGTTAAAGAAACTTTGGCCCAGGCGATGCGTCGCGTTAGCGCAATCGCCGTTGTGCACGATGTTCTATCGGAGGGCATTGATCAAGAGGTCTCTTTTGATCAGATTTTTAATCGCATTCTCTTGCTTGTCCCAGAAATTGCCACTGGTTACCACACCACGGTTAAGACCACACTTGCTGGCAGTTTTGGAGAGCTCTCAACCGAAAAGGCAACTGCATTGGCACTTGTGTTAACAGAGCTGGTGGCGAACGCGGTTGAGCACGGCCTTGCTGATAAGTCAGGTGAAGTCCTGGTGAGTGCGGACCGAAGCAGCAAGAGTCTAAAGATTGAGGTAGTTGACGATGGTGTGGGATTACCCGAGGGCAAGGTCGGTACTGGACTGGGCACTCAGATTGTAAGGACGCTGGTTGAGTCGGAACTCAGGGGAAAAATCAGCTGGACCTCGCCAATTCGCGGCGGGACCAAAGTTTCTATTGAATTGCCGCTTTAGCTAGCGCGGCGAGCTCGAGCGTAACGACGCTTCAGTGATCGACGCTCATCTTCACTCAGCCCACCCCAGACTCCGGTGTCCTGGTTTTCGCGAATTGCGTATTCAAGGCATTGAGCAGAAACAGGGCATTGGCGGCAGATTGACTTGGCCTTCTCAATTTGCTCTAGAGCTGGCCCAGTGTTTCCAACTGGGAAAAATAGCTCCGGATCTTCATTGAGGCAACGGGCCTGGTTTAGCCAACGCATATCCATATGTTCTGTTATTCCTAAGGTCGATTACGTCTTTGTTTGCAGGTAGAGTCCTACTGACGCCAAAATGTTTTCACACGGAGACAAAGAAATCAATACCCAATTCAACCGCGTACCTAAGCGTTTGCTGATAGCGATAATTGTCGTTTCTGCAGAAAGTGCTCTAATTTGGGGCTTGACTTTTTGGTCACTTTTTGCCTTGTTTTCTGGTGATTTTTTGAATCTTGCGAGCGCAATGTTCCTGACAGGCATTTTGTTTGCCATGGCTCTATGGACATCCAACATCGCTTATGGACTTTATCGATTTAGGAAATGGTCACACACTGCAGGGCTAGTTTTGCAGCTTATTTTTGCTGCTGTCGCCACCGCGAGCTTTAGTGGAGAGTTTGCGCAGCCAGTAATTGGTTTTTCGCTCTTGGTGCTAGCGATAATTTGTTTTGTTGCTTTATTTGGCGGGGGAATTAGAGAGCTTTTTCACAAAGCTAGCTAGAGATGAGACGCAGCAAGTTCGGGATGTGCCCTGTTGCCTTGACGTTGTACATAGCTTCTTTGATTCGGCCGCCGGCTTCAATCACGATTGTCGAGCGGAGCACTCCACGATAAATGCGACCAAAAATGTTCTTCTCACCAAAGGCTCCATAAGCCTGGTGTGCAAGCAGGTCTGCATCGGAGAGCAAGGTGAAAGTCAGCTCGTGGCTATCCTCAAAACTCTTCAACCGCTTTACTGTGTCGGGCGAAACTCCAACTATTTGGTAGCCGTATTTTGCAAAAGCCGGCAGGTGATCTTGGAAGTCGGCGGCCTCTTTGGTGCAGCCAGGTGTGCCGGCTGAGGGGAAAAAGTAGAGGATGGTGTTTTGCTTGAATAGTTCATCGGGAGTCAGGTTTTCACCATTTTGGTTGGGGAGAACGAAGGCAGGGGCCATGTCACCTGGTACCAAGGGCTTGTGATCGTTAGACATTGCGACTCCTTTGCTGCCCCACCAGACTATTCGCCGCACCTTAACTTGTCCTGAATATTCGCCAAAAGCGTGCAGCTTTGGGAGCGGGGTGCGTGGGCCAGGCAGTGCTAAGCTTTGTCCCTGTTGCGCCTCTAGCTCAATTGGCAGAGCAGCTGACTCTTAATCAGCGGGTTCC
>JBMLPC010000069.1:0-2728 GCA_049242305.1 Aquiluna sp.
CGAAAAGAAAAAGAGCAAGGATGCAGACCGACCGAATTCGTGATGCGGTTCGCGAGCTTCTGATTGCAATTGGTGAAAATCCTGACCGACCAGAGCTGAGTCAGACGCCACAAAAAGTTGCCGAGGCCTACGCCAGCTTTTTTCGCGGAATCAATCAAGATCCGCAGGCAGCACTGGCTGACACTATGCCGGCTGAGAATTCCGAGCTGGTCATGCTCAAGGACATTGAACTAGTTTCAATTTGTGAGCATCACTTGCTTCCCTTTACGGGAGTTGCCCACATCGCATACCTACCAACCGACAGCATTGTTGGGCTGGGACGTTTGGCAAATTTGGTTGAGATACTTTCTGCGCGGCCTCAGCTGCAGGAAAAGCTAACCAATCAAATTGCGGATGCTGTGGAGAGAGCGCTAGCGCCAAAGGGTGTTTTGGTGGTTGTGCAGGCTAAGCACCAGTGCGTTGCATCGCGCGGCGCGCGACAACCAGAAGTAAATACAGTCACTCTTGCATCGCGCGGAGCATATAACGATGTTGCCCAGCGCCAGGAGGCGATGTCACTGCTGTCGGTGTCAGCATGAGCTGGCAGCGACCAAAGGTGATGGGAGTCATTAATGTCACTCCTGACTCATTCAGCGATGGTGGTCAATTTCTTTCCCTCGAGGATGCGCTCGCCCAAGCAAGACTGCTGGTTTCGCAAGGTGCAGAGATTTTGGACGTTGGCGGCGAATCGACTAGACCTGGCGCTGGCCGAATCACAATTCAAGAAGAGCAAGCCAGAGTTTTGCCGGTAATCAATGCCATCAAAAAAGAACTTTCGGTCCTGATTTCTATCGATACCCTCAACTCCGACACCGCTAAGAAAGCCGTTGAGGTCGGAGCCGACATTGTTAATGACGTTTCGGGTGGACTGGCAGATCCCGCTATGTTTTCGGCAATTGCAAATTCAAACTGCCTATATGTCTTAGGCCACTGGCGCGGTTTCTCCGATGTCATGGATGAGCGGGCTCAATACTCAGATGTTGCCAGAGAGGTCGTTGCAGAACTAACCGAGCAGGTAGCGATGGCGGTAGCTAGCGGTATTTCTCGCGATCGAATCATCGTTGATCCGGGACTAGGTTTTGCAAAAGACATGCAGCAGAACTGGGACCTGGTGGCAAGACTCGACGAACTGAAAAAGCTAGATTTGCCAATTCTGGTTGGCGCTTCCCGCAAGCGCTTTATCGCGCATGCGCTTGATAGAGATAATCCGCAGGGAGTCGATCACGCTCGTCGTGATGTTGCAACTGCTGTCCTGACCGCGCTGCTGCTGCAGCGAAAGCTCTGGGGAGTGAGAGTCCACAACGTGCAGGCAACGGTGGATGCGATTAGCGTGGTAGCAGCCCTAAAGGAAGCAGAAGCCAAGTGATTTATAAGGTGAGAATTGATGGCCTAAAGGTCTATGCCTATCACGGGGTCCTGCAAAGCGAAAAAGATTATGGGCAAGACTTCTATATAGATGTTCATTTGGACATCGAGGCCGGCAGTGACGATCGCATTGACTCAACGGTTTCTTACGCAACCGTCGCGGACGAGGTTGTGAAAGTTGCGACTGGCAGCAAGTTTGACTTGATTGAGACTCTTGCCAGCGAGGTAAGCAAGGCAGTGCTGGCACTTGATCCACGAGTGCTTCGGGCAACCATCACCATTCATAAACCTTCTGCTCCAATTGGCCATGAGGTTCGCGATGTCTCGGTGACAATATCTGGAGCGCGCGGTGAGAACTAGAGCCGTCTTGGCACTAGGCAGCAATCTCGGCGACCGCGAGCAACACATTAGACAAGCACTGGCTGAAATTCAGAAGCTACCAAACACCACTTTGCTTGCCGCATCTGCTTTTTTAGAAACAGTTGCGATTACCGAGGTTGGTGAAGATCAGTCAAGACCCAGCTACCTGAATGCGGTTGCAATTGTTGAAACCGAACTGGATGCCCATCAACTTCATAAGCTGACCGCAGAAATAGAAAATTCGCTTGGACGAGTCAGAGAAACCAAATGGCAAGACCGAACAATTGATGTCGACGTTATTGCATTTGGCAATCAAGTAATTGATAGTGAAGACCTGGTGGTTCCGCACCCCAGAGCACACCTGCGACTATTTGTTCTAAAGCCCTGGTTTGAGCTGGAACCAGAGGCAGAAATTCCTGGGCATGGAAAGATAGCTTCGTTGATTGCGGAGTTAGAAAAATGAAAAACTTGCCACCTACCCAGCTAATGATGTTTCTGGCTGTTGGTTTAGTTGCTGGTCTTTCTAGTTCACAACTTGCCACCAGCTTCGGATACAGCTTCTTGGTGAGCCCAGCATCGCTACTGATAGTCCTTCCCGTAATTGCAATTGGAATCTATGTGGCCAGCTATCCGATTTATCGCTACCGGAAAAAGGCCGAGAAGTATGAATCGGGTCCAAGGCCCACCAGACCCAATCCTTTCTTTGCCTTCAGGGTTTTGCTGGTTGCCAGAGCAGTTGCGCTTACCGGATCGTTATTTGCGGGCTGGCATGCCGGACAATTTTTGTGGTTGATTAGTTTCAGCGTTGCACCAGCTGGTTTGGTTCTGCCAACAGTGCTGGGCCTGTTGGGCAGCGCCAGTATGCTCAGTGGCGGATTGCTGGGCGAATACAACTGCCGAGCACCGCGTGATCCTGGTGAGGGGACAGAGTGAAGATAGGTGTAATTGGCAATGAGCCAGCCGG
>JBMLPC010000070.1:0-14136 GCA_049242305.1 Aquiluna sp.
TATATGGGGCTTTGTGCGCGAGGGGGGACTTGAACCCCCACATCCTTGCGGATACTGGCACCTGAAGCCAGCGCGTCTGCCATTTCGCCACTCGCGCCCTACGAATACCGAAGATTACCAGAGTTTCAGACCCCCAGTAAGGGGACGAATAGACTTAGCTATCCCAGGCAACCTAACTGAAGGTGGGGCGAGTGGGCTTTTTAGATAAGGCAGAAGAGACAATCGAATCTGCTGTGAACTCGCTATTTGCGAAGTTCTCTAAAGCACAGCTGCAACCAGTTGAGGTTAGCCAAGCTATTCGCTCGGCCATGGATTTAGCTGCCAAGAAAGATCCAATTGGAACCACTGTTGTTCCCCACAAATACCTTCTTCTTATCAACTCCTCTGACGCCGACAAGATCACCCCAGCCTTGCTGGCAGCCATTCGGTCTGAGCTAAATAGATATGTATCGGAAAAGAGCTACCGAATCCTCAGTGAGCTGGAGCTCAATGTTTCGATTGATAACAAGATTGCTAGGGGTTCAGTCCGGGTTGGTTCCCAACCGGTTGACCAGGCGGTGAACTGGGTGCCAGTCCTTGTATATAACGGTATTGAACACAAGCTCAAGCGCGGTGCGACAACGGTTGGCCGAGACGAAAAGGCAGACATCTTTATTGATGACAGAGGCCTTTCACGCTTTCACTTCGAAATTGCCTGGAATGGTGAGACGGCCGCGGTTAGAGACCTGCAGTCAACCAATGGAACAAGCGTTGATGGAATTAGAGTAAATGAAGTGGTTTTGCAATCCGGCAACAAGATAACCGCTGGAAGAAGCGAATTTGAATTCCAATTGCAGGCTGGTGCAGTGAATGAGTGAACTAGCGCTCTTCCTAGTTCGCATCGGCTTTGTTGCTGTGCTGTGGATATTCGTACTTTCCCTGCTCTCGGTTATCAGAGCTGATCTTTATGGCAGAAGAGTTATTAGCCGTCTAACCAAACAGCGAGCGCCGCAGCTTGCGCAGGCAGCCCCAGTTGAACTGGATATTGAAGACTCGGATGCATTTGAACCAACCCACATCCAGATGCTCACCGGCAGAAATGCTGGGCTTCGAATTGAACTGGCGGATCGAAAAGAGATTGTGATTGGAAGATCCCCGGGTGCTGATCTGGTGATCGCGGATGAGTTTGCATCAAACATGCACGCCAAGTTGGTTTCGGTTGGTTCTGAGTGGGTATTGCAAGACCTGAACTCAACCAATGGAACATTCCTGGATGGCAAGCGAGTCACCACCCCCATGACAATGCGTGCTGGCGCAACGGTGAGAATCGGCACCACCACCTTCGATTTGAGGTGATCAGGTGAGCACTAAAGTCATCAGCCATGCCGCTTCCGATATCGGAAAGCACAGAAGCTCCAACCAGGATTCCGGTTATGCCGGCTATCAGCTCTACTTCGTAGCCGATGGCATGGGTGGCCATGCCGGTGGTGATATTGCATCGGCAATTGCTTCGCAAAGAATTGCTCTCACCGATGCACGCTACGACTCAATTGATGAAGCAATTGAAACCATCAAGAGCGGCATCCTGGAAGCCAACTCCATGTTGGCTGCCACCGTGGCTGAGCATCCCGAACTGGAGGGAATGGGCACCACCTTCTCGGGAATCTTGGTTCAAGGCAATCAGGTTCTCACTGCGCACATCGGAGACTCTCGCATCTACCTGGTTCGTGATGGCGCGGTAAAGCAGCTTTCAACCGACCACACCTTCGTTCAGCGTCTTGTTGAAATGGGAAGAATCACCCCGGAGGAAGCGCTAGTTCACCCAAGAAGAAGCGTCTTGATGCGCGTACTGGGTGATGTGGTTGGTGAGCCGGAAATTGATGTTGCGCTGTTTGATGCAGTAGCTGGCGATCGCTGGATGATTTGCAGTGATGGTTTATCTGGTGTTGTTCCAGAGGAACTCATGAGCAGAATTCTGACTTCCAAGATTTCTCCGTCAGAAGCGGCTGATCTGCTGGTTGGTGAAGCACTGGAGTTTGGGGCTCCTGACAATGTGACAGTTGTAATTGCTGACATTGTGAGATCTTCGGTCGAAACAGACTTTGAACCATCGGCCAGGTTTGTTGGTTCTGGTGCTAATGAGGTTGTCATTGCGGAGAGCCGCGGCAGCAAGATTCTGCAGCTGCTAAACCCGCTAACACTGCTCGAGCTATTGAAGTCGCCAGAAGACCCAACCGAATACCAGCCAGAGTCTGAAGAAGCACTGGCCAAGATCTTGGCAGAAACCAAACGCAAGATTCGCTGGCGTGGATTTAGAAGTATCTTCGGTTGGTTCTTGATTGCGCTAGCTGCTGTTGGTGTTGGTTACCTCGCCTACAGCTACACCCAGACTCGCTTCTATGTTGCTGAGTTTGAAGGACAGGTGACAATCTTCCAGGGCATCAAGGAAGAGCTGGGGCCGCTTAAATTCAGCCAGCCATATCAGGTGAGCGATATTTCTATTGATGAGCTCTCGCCATTTCAGCAGGAACTAATTTCAAGGTCAATCTCCGCTAATTCACTGGAGGATGCCGAAAGAATTCTGAGTCAGCTGGAGGAGAGCTTAGGTGAGTAATCTCAGCCTGACCGGAGCGATCCCTGCGCTAATCAAGACAGTTCCTAGATCCAGAAACTTTGAAGCTGTCTTGTTGTTTTGGGTTTCTGGTATTCACGCCTATGCGCTTGCCCAGATTCAACTTTCTATCTTGCAGGTAATGACATGGGAGCTGCTGCTTTACTGGGCGCCACCAACCATCACTGCACTGCTGTTTCACTGGGTCCTAAGAAGAAGAGCGCTCAAAGCCGATGGCCTGATGTTGCCACTGGCCTTCTTGCTCAACGGTCTTGGGATTGCGATGATCTATCGCCTAGACCTTGCAGATATTGCCAGTGGTGGACTGGGCGGCGTAGCACTTCGACAGGTTTGGCTCAGCTGCTTTGCGATGCTGATTGCTGCGGCTGTTGTCAGGTGGGTTCCCGACCATCTGACTCTTCGCCGCTGGCCCTTTGTTTCAGGTCTTTCAGCCATTGTTCTTCTGATGCTGCCGGCAGCTCCAGTGATTGGAAGAACTATCAATGGTGCGACTCTGTGGGTGGGAACAGATGATTTGAGTTTTCAGCCCGGTGAGATTGCGAAGATTCTGCTGGCTATTTTCTTTGCTGGCTACTTAGTTTCTCGACAGAGCTCGCTTGCTGAAATTGGTTCGAGGGTTTTAGGAATTCGTGTTCCAAGGGCTAAAGACTTAGGTCCAATTCTTTTGTTCTGGTTAGCATCGCTGGTTGTTTTGGTGATTCAGCGAGATCTTGGAACTTCGATTCTTTACTTTGGTTTGTTCCTGGTGATGATTTATGTTGCAACCGGCAGAGGCTTTTATGTCGGTGCTGGAATTGTGATGATTGTTTCCGGCACACTGGTTGCCTCAAGACTGTTTGATTACGTTGGCAATCGATTTGATTCTTGGATTAATCCTTTCTCGCTTGAGAACTACAACGCAGTTGGTGGTAGTTATCAGTTGGTGCAGGCGATTTTTGGCATTGCCCATGGCGATGTCATTGGCACCGGGCTCGGCGGGGGATTCCCACAACTGATTCCACTTGCCGAAAGCGACTTTATTTTTGCCGCGCTTGGTGAAGAGCTGGGTCTAGCTGGAATCTTTGTGATCTTGGCAATTTACCTGCTGCTTGTCTACCGAGGTCTTCGAGTTGCCAACTCGCATCCAGATGACTTCTCAAAACTGCTAGCACTTGGACTTTCATTTGTAATTGGACTGCAGGTGTTCGTGGTTGCCGGCGGTGTGATGGGACTTCTTCCACTAACAGGTCTGACAACACCGTTCTTGGCAGCCGGTGGTTCATCCCTGCTTGCGAACTGGTCAATTGTTGCTTTGCTGCTGATTATTTCGGATTCTTCGCTGAGGAGTCCAAGTGAATAAGCAGGTTAGAAGAGTTGGTCTGGTTCTGACCATGATGTTTATTGCGCTATTTGCAACGGCAACTTCAATTCAGGTTTTGCGCTCAAGCGAACTTTATTCGGATGCTAGGAATGTGCGCGCGTCTTATGAGACATACAAGACTCTGCGCGGAGCAATCATTGTTGGAGGAGTTCCGATTGTGACATCGGTGCCGGTAAATGACGAATACCGCTTCCTGCGGGAATACGAAAACGTCATCTACAACTCAGTCACCGGTTACTTCAGTATCTTTGCGGGCTCCAGCGGCATTGAGCGAGCCATGAACAGCTACATCTCAGGCCAGAGCTCCGCTCAGTTCTTTGAGCAGATCAATGCGCTGCTGGATGGAACTCCGGTTACCGGAGCTGCGGTTGAGCTAACACTGGACCCGGATGCTCAACGAGCAGCCTGGGATGCCCTGGGTGATCGCAAGGGTGCAGTGATTGCGATGGAGCCGGCAACCGGTCGCATTCTTGCGATGGTTTCGAAGCCCACCTTTGATGCAAATCTCTTAGCCAGCCACCAGCTGAGCGAAGTAAATGAGAACTATGAGAAGTTCATCAACAGCCCTGATAAGCCGCTGGTGAATCGTGCAATTGCGGGAGATCTTTATTTCCCCGGTTCAATCTTTAAGTTGGTTGTTGCTGCAGCTGCACTTGAGAGTGGTCGCTACACCGTTGGCAGCAGGTTTGACAACATGACTGAGTATGTACTTCCAGGAACCACGACCGCCATAACTAACTCTGGTGGAAAGCGATGCGGAACCAAGAGCTTTGTGACTTTGGAAACAGCTCTAACGCTTTCTTGCAACATTCCTTTTGCAATGATGGCCGTGAATCTGGGGCAAGATCGAATCAGAGCACAAGCAGAGTTGATGGGCTTTGGTCAGACCTTTGATATTCCACTCACCGTTACTGCCAGCACCTATCCGGAAGACTTAGAGGAATCTGAGGTTGCTCTTACAGGTTTTGGCCAATACGACATTCGCGTAACGCCAATGCAGATGGCCATGGTTACCTCCGCCATTGCTAATCAAGGTGTGCTGATGAAGCCGCAGCTGATCAAGTCCGTGGTTGCTAGCAATTTGAATCTTCTCTCACAGCCCGAACCAATTGTTTTCTCATCACCAATTTCAAGAACTACCGCTGGCTTCCTAACTCGCATGATGGTTGATTCGGTGGAGGTTGGCGTCGCTACCAGAGCCGCCATTCCTGGGATAGCTGTTGCGGGTAAGACGGGCACTGCGCAGAACGGCCCGGACGATCCCTACACCCTTTGGTTCACCGGCTTTGCGCCTGCTGAAGCGCCAAGCGTTGTGGTGACAGTGGTGGTTGAAGAAGGTGGCGGAGTTGGCCAGAGCGGCACTGGTAATCAGATTGCTGCGCCAATTGCAAAAGCTGTGCTGGAGGCGATTCTGAGATGAAGCCTGCAGTAGGACAACTATATGGGGACCGCTATCGCCTTCAGCTGCGAATTGCGATTGGTGGCATGGGCGAGGTTTGGCAAGCAGAAGATGAGCTAATCAGACGCCAGGTTGCCATCAAGATTTTGAAAGAGGAATACCTCAGCGATCCAAATTTCCTGGAGAGATTCAGAACAGAGGCTAGATCAGCGGCACTGGTTGAGCATGAAGGAATAGCCAACATCTATGACTACGGCGAAGATTCCAGCTCTGCCTATTTGGTGATGGAGCTGGTTCCTGGTGAATCGCTTTCTCGTGTGATTGATAGAGAGAAACGACTCAGCGATGTCAAAGTTCTAGACATCATCGCTCAGACTTCCAGAGCACTCGCTGCTGCTCACTCAAGAGGACTTATTCACCGCGATATCAAACCTGGCAATCTCTTGATTACACCGGACGGCAGAGTGAAAATCACGGACTTTGGTATTGCGAGAGTGGGCGACCAGGTGCCACTAACCAAAACCGGACAGGTGATGGGAACTGTTCAGTATTTAGCACCAGAGCAAGCAACCGGTAAGGCATCTACGCCATCAACAGATCTTTACTCACTTGGTGTCGTTGCCTACGAAGCACTGAGTGGAAAACGCCCGTTCACCGGCGAAAACCAAATGGCAATTGCCATGGCACACATCAACGAAATGCCGCCAGCACTTCCTGACAGTATCGATCCGAGAGTTCAAAACTTAGTTCTCAGCTGTCTTGCTAAAAAGCCAAATCAGCGCCCAGAGTCGGCAACAACTCTTGCGATTCGCGCAGAGGCTCTGCTGAAAGAAAAGCGCGGCAGCGTTTCAAGACCGATTACTCAGCCTCCCCTTGATCCAATGACTGAGCTGATTACAACCGACACCGCTCCGCTTCCGCGCGGACCGGTGGTCTGGCCCTGGGTGGCAACACTTGGGCTGCTGGGTCTGGTGACTGTTGTGGTGTTGGTTGCTATTTTGTCTGAACCAAACACCGAAGAGATTCAACCAACCCAATCTCCAACCAGTAGCGAAACAGTTGAGCCAACCCCAACTGAAGGGCCATCACCAACTGAAGAGCCAGCAAATGTTTTGCTTCTGCGCTCAGACATCATTGGTCAGGATCTATCAGAAGTAACAGCTAAGTTGACGGAGCTTGGTTTCGAGGTCAATGCAATACCGGGAGAGCTGATTCCAGGAGATGATCCAAGAGTAAGAACTGTTTATGCGGTGGCGCCGACCGGTTCCATCCCAGCTGGCAGCATCATTGACATCACCTACTACGTCGGTGACTTTGGGGACATCCCAGCTGAGATCCCAGCCGAGACTCCGTCCCCAACCGAAGGAGCCGGTAATGGGTAATAAGACTGTGACCGAGTCTTGGCCAATTCTCAAGATTCAGAAAATAAACTTTGGGAAGAGAAAGAGCAGTTTTGATAAATAACGAAAGACTTATTGCCGGTCGCTACCGCATTGGATCGCTAGTAGGCCGTGGCGGAATGGCTGAGGTTTACGAAGGCTATGACACCCGCCTTGGCAGAACTGTCGCAATCAAACTGCTCAAGTCGGATCTTGCTAACGACCCCAGCTTCGAAGAGAAATTTCGCGGAGAAGCGCAAGCCAGTGCTCGCATGGCCCACCCAAGCATTGTTCGTATCTATGATGCAGGTGAAGAGGAAACAACTGATTCAAATGGAAATTTGGTCAAGACTCCATTCATCATCATGGAACTCGTCAAGGGGAAACTGCTTCGAGAGATTATTCACGCAGGGCAAGTAGACATTGAAAAAGCAATTAGGTATGTCACTGGCATTCTTAGTGCTTTAGAGGTTTCACACCGCTCAGGTGTTATTCACCGCGACATCAAGCCAGCTAATGTGATGATTTCTGAAAATGATGCCGTGAAGGTGATGGACTTTGGTATTGCCAGAGCTGTCTCTGACAACTCAGCTACCCAAGCTGCAACGGCAGGCATTGTTGGCACAGCACAATACTTCTCGCCTGAGCAGGCTAGAGGCGAAACAGTTGATGCCAGAACTGACCTTTACTCAACCGGTGTGATTCTTTATGAGCTGCTTGCTGGCAGACCACCGTTCAAGGGTGAAAGCGCTGTCTCGGTTGCCTATCAACACGTCAGCGAACTGGCTCCCAACCCATCTGACTTCAATCCGCAGGTGACCCCTGAGCTAAATGCGGTTGTGATGCGTGCGATGGCAAAGGATCGAGACGAGCGCTTCCAATCAGCTGAGGAGTTCCGCGAACACCTACTTGCTGCGCAGACCGGCGTTGTTGTGACAAAGCCACAACCAAAACCAATCACTCAGATTGAACCGGTGCAGGTTGATGCAACTGAACTGCTAGAAAAACCGGAGTCACTACCAACCGCGCTACTTGAAGGATTTGAAACTGCACCATCTGAGCAGGTAAGCATCAGCTCCAACAAGGTTGGAATTGGTGTGCTGTGGGGACTTGGCACCGGCGTTGCAGTAATTCTGATTGGACTTGTCTTCTGGCTTTTCTCAATTGGTGCCAACACCAATACCAACCCATCCGGTAATGGTGTAACTGTTGCAAACGTTGCAGACTCTCTATATGAGGATGCCCTGGAGGCCCTGACCGCTCAGGACCTGGTGGTTCTTAGGGTTTACGAGCAAAGCGATACGGTGCCAGCGGGAGTGGTCATTAGGCAAGAGCCTGAGGCGGGAACACTGGTTCTTCCAAAAACTCCAATTACTGTTTACGTTTCATCCGGTGCCACGGAGGTGGTGGTTCCCAATCTCGTCGGCACGCAAGAAGCTAATGCCGTTGCAATGATTGAACAGGCTGGCCTGACGGTTGGTTCGATAACGGTGACGGGATCTCCGAGCGTGGCCGAGGGTGTTGTTATTACCTCAGATCCGGTGGCGGGAGCAAAGCTTCCGCAGGGCAGCGTTGTCAACCTGATTCTGTCTAACGGCAAGGTGACAGTTCCGGATGTAAGGAACCTGGCAGTAACCGAAGCGATTAGTTTGATGACCAACCCAGCGGTTGGCTACTCAACTTCAGTCGAAATTAAGAATGCAGCGAGCTGTAATGGCAATCCGGGCAACGTGGTAATTGATCAGTCAATCCCGCCAGGAGAAGCCAAGCAGAAGCAGAACATCATCCTCTATGTGGAGTGTGTTCAGTAATTAGCTGCCGAGCCCTGCAAGTAGTTGGTTCATCAGTTCAATTTCTGCCTTTTGAACCTCGACAATGTGTTGAGCAAGTTCTTTTGCCTCGACCTTGTCGGTTCCATCCAACATGGAAACCATGTCAAGCGCGCCTTCGTGGTGGACAATCATGAGATTCAAAAGCAGCTCATCAAATTCTGGTGACTTGAGGGTCTTGAGCCTTGCTAAGTCTTCTTCGCTGGCCATGCCCATCATGTCGTGGTCGCCGTGAACTTCATGGCCGTGTCCATCAATCCAGCTTTGCATTTGCTCAATTTCGTGAGCTTGGGCATCAATAATCTGCTGGGCAAGTTTCTTAACATCTGCATTTGAGGAATTAGCCAGCGCCAACTCAGACATATCAATCGCCTGCTGGTGATGGGGAATCATCATGGTTGCAAACATTGTTTCGCTTTCACCCATTGATTCCATGGTCTCGCTGTGGTCAGAGTGGTCGCCATGATCGATGTGGGAGGTGTCTTCTGCTGCTGCGGTGCAACCGGCAAGCAAGGCGATTGTGGCAAAAGAAGAAAGTATTACTGCGCCTGTTTTTTTCAATCAAACTCCAAGTTAATTACGCCTTAGCCTATTTTGAAATCCTGGGAGAAAGCTGTTTGGCTTTTTCTCTTGCGCCAGCTAGTCCAAGCGTTTCCAGCCAGTTGGCAAGCATCATGTAGCCGCCTTCTGTCATTACAGATTCAGGATGAAACTGCACGCCATAAATTGGTTTGGATTTGTGTTGCAAACTCATGATCACACCACTTTCGGTTTGACCAGTGATTTCTAAATCTTCTGGCACCGTTTCTTTTACGACTGCCAGCGAGTGATACCTGGTTGCGGTGAAACCCTGGTGAATACCATCCAAGATTGTTGAGTTTTGATGATTGATCTTGGAGGTTTTTCCGTGCATTAGCTCGGGAGCGCTGGTAACGGTTGCGCCCATTGCTTCTGCGATTGCCTGGTGGCCAAGACAAACTCCAAATACTGGATAGTCGGTCTTGAGTGCATATTTCACGGTCGGAATTGATAGCCCAGCACTCGCTGGATTTCCCGGTCCCGGAGATATCAAAACTGCATCGTATTTGGCCAATAGTTCTGGAAGCTCTTCTTCGCTGACCGAGTCGTTGCGAATGACCTCGGTCTGAGCCCCAAGCTGCTGAAGATAGCCATTGAGGGTATAGACGAAGGAGTCGTAATTATCTAGAACCAGGATCTTTACCATGCTGGGAATTAGCCTACTTGGGTTCTGAAAGGGGGTTTTGGGGTAATAAACTTCTACCCATGTCTGATTCAAAAGAAAAGCGTTCAAAGCCAGTCAAGCCTGTCATTGATGGCGAGGAGAGCAACCCAACCTGGTACAAGGTAGCCATGTTCGGATTCATGGTCCTGGGTCTGCTTTGGATTTTGATTTTCTACATCTCGTCAGCTCGCTACCCGCTGGGAAGCGCAACCCCAATCGATCTTTCCAACTGGAATATCTTGATTGGTTTCGGAATCGCCATGATCGGCTTTTCCATGACTACTCGCTGGAAGTAATTAGAGCCAGAGACTGACCTTGAATTGGGTCAGCAAAATAATCACTACCCAGACCACTGCAAGACCACCAAGTTGCAATAGCTTTTGGCTTGGCTTTCTGGTTCCCGCGTATATAGCTGCAATTACAAACCCTGTCACCATTCCGCCCAGGTGACCCTGCCAGGAAATTCCACTCACCACAAAGCCAAGGCCGAAGTTAATGGCAATCAAAATAAACAGCTGTGAGGCATTTCCGCCTAGAGTTCTGATCACAACAAAGTAAGCAGCCATCAAACCAAACAGTGCACCTGATGCACCAACGGTCGGAATCTGCGGATCTGATAACCACAGCACTGCCACCGAGCCACCGACAATGGATGTTAGATACAAAAACAAAAAGCGCAGCGCACCGAGCATTGGCTCCAGCTGTCGACCAAAGATCCATATTGCATAGGAGTTAAAGAGGATGTGCATTGGTCCTGACCAGTCGTGCACAAACCCAGCTGTGAGCATGCGCCAGGGTTCGACAATTGCTAAGACTGGTGCGAAGAAGAACTGATTGGTAAACAGATAACCAAGTGGCGAAATCTGTCCCAGCCAAATCAGAACATTGACAATTAGAAGAGCCGAGGTGATTGGTGCCTGGGCTGCTCTAGCTAATCTGCGTGCCACTAAACCTTTTCGATAGTGATTGATTCAATTACAACATCATCCAGTGGGCGATCCTGCGCACCGGTTGCAACTGCTGCAATCTTGTCAACTACCTTGCGGCTTACTTCATCAACAACCTCACCAAAGATGGTGTGCTTGCCATAGAGCCAGGTGGTTGGTGCAACGGTGATGAAGAACTGGCTACCGTTGGTGCCGGGTCCCGCATTTGCCATTGCTAGCTTGTAGGGCTCGTTGAAGTTAAGTTCTGGGTGAATCTCATCACCAAACTGATAGCCGGGTCCGCCCATGCCAGTACCGGTAGGGTCGCCACCCTGGATCATGAATCCCGCGATGATGCGGTGGAATATCACTCCGTTATATAGAGGACCACTCTGAGGAGCGCCGGTTCTTGGGTGCTTCCACTCGATGGCACCGGTTGCCAGGCCTTCGAAGTTTTCAACGGTCTTTGGAGCGTGGAGGCCATAGAGGTTTACCTTGATTGCTCCGTGATTGGTGTGCAGGGTTGCTACTGAGGTTGGATTTGTCATTGCTCCATTGTGGCACGAAACGCAGGCTCTCATAGACCAGCCTGAGAGTTCCCCCTAGCATTGAGTTCTAGAAGGGCGGTCTAAATGTCTAAAGTCGCACTTATCACCGGAGCTGGCTCAGGTTTTGGGCTTGGTCTTGCCAAGAGACTGGTTGCAAAGGGCTGGGTCGTTTACGCAGCCGACATAAACGCCAAAGCTGCAAAAGCAACTGCTGAGTTTGGTGCAATTCCAATGACTATGGATGTCACCAGTGACTCATCGGTTCAATCGGGAGTCAAAAAGGTTATTCGCGATCAAAAAAGAATTGACCTGTTGGTTGCCAATGCTGGATTCGGCAATTTCTCTGCCGTTGAGGAAACCACCTCCGAGCAAGTTAGACAGATTTTTGAGGTGAACGTATTTGGTGTTGAAAGATGCATCAAGGCCGTACTGCCACAGATGCGGAAGCAAAAAAGCGGACGTATCGTGATGACCACCTCGGTGGTTGCGCACGTTTCACTGGTTGGGCTTGGATGGTATGCCGCTACCAAGCACGCCATCAAGGCTGTTGCTAATGCCCTGCGCCAAGAGGTCAGACACCTCGGCATTTCGGTTGTCACCGTTGAGCCAGGAACTTCCAAGACTGGCTTTGGATCAATTGCCTTTGGTCTTTTGGAAGATGGCCGTGCCTACAGCGATTACGACGGCGTGATGCGCGGACTAAACAAGTGGCTGGGCGGAATGTACAATATTTCTCCAGGCCCAAAGAAAACAATCAACACTCTTTTCCGAGCCTCTACAGCTGGTATTCCAAGATCTCACTACCCCGTGAGCTGGGATGTAAGAGCATTGAAGACAGTTTTTTACTTAGTTCCAAGAAGCATGCTTGATGGATTTGTGCTTTGGCTGGCGAAAAAGTAAAACGCTCAGTTGGTAGCTGGGTAGTTATTTCAGCTTTTTTAGCCTCGGGAATTCTTCACCTCGTAAATCCGTCAGCGTTTTTGTTTTTGCTGCCCGAGTGGACACCTGAACCAATTCTGCTTGTTTATGTTTCTGGTGTCGCTGAGATCTTGGCCGCGGTTGGTTTGCTGCTTCGTCAAAAGTGGGCACCGATTTTCACTGTGCTTGTGCTGCTTGGGGTATGGCCTGCCAACTGGTGGTTTGCAGTTGATGCACTAACAACGAACCCCGACATCGCACTTGTTGCTTGGCTAAGACTTCCCCTGCAGATTCCGTTGATTTTGTGGGCGTGGCAGTCTCCTGTAATCAAGCAATAAAGTTCCATAAAGGTTCTGGAATTACTCTTGGCTGGTATGTGTTCTACCCTCCAGGAGGTTCAAATGAACGCTTGGGGAGTCGCCGTTTTGGTGGGTCTAGTTCCAGTGATGCTGATTGTCGGCGCACTGTTTCTAACGCCACTTCTTTCTTATTACGCGGGCTAAACCTTAGAAGCTAGTTTTCTTAGCTTCTTACCGCTTCTTCTTATAAACCGAGCTAATTTGCTGAGCTTGGTGGAAGTTCCCATGGGCTCAAGATCTGAAAAGCCCTCTCTCGATTTCACGCTAACTAACACCAACAATATCCAGCTGATTTCAATCAGCAGTCTTGATTCGGTCAATGACTGAGCAGTGATTACCAAAAAGATAAAGAGCGGATAGAGATAAAGCGGTGATGTGTGACGAACTGCAATTCTCCAAAGTCTTATAAAGCTTTGAATCAAAAGCCAAATCATGGCAGCTAATCCAACTACTCCAAGCTGAACCCAGGTGTCCAAGAGCGCATTGTGTGCCTGATACATCGGCACACCGTTAATCTCAATGAGCCCTTCCCACGGCTCGACACCAGGAATCCAGTAACCAATCCAGCCCCAACCTTCGATTGGTTTTTCAATCACCAATCCAAATACGGTTTGCCAGATGTCAAATCTTCCGGATGCATCCGGTGACTTACCCAAAAAGTCAAAAATCTCTACGCGAAAAACTGCAACAACAACTGCGAGGACTCCCATTACCAGCAATGCGATCCTGTAGATGCGGTGACGAACTTCTGGCAGTTTCCCCTCAGCAATGATTGCAATCGCTGCTGCAAAGCTGACCAATAACCCTGCAAAAAACATTCCTGCGCTTTGGGCTAACACAGCAAGCACTAGTGCCAAGCCAAAAGAAAACGCTGGAACTAATTTGTTTCCAGCCGTGACAATAAATTCAATTAGAAAAAGTAAAAGACCCAAAACTGCGACAAAAGCAAGCAGATTGGCATTACCGACAATTCCTTGGATTCTCTCGCCCTCGAAAAGATTGCCTTGGGACCAAAGATATGCGGGAGCGGGTGGATCGCCCTCGTAGTTTGGATAAATTGGTTCAATGGGGCCAGTAATCGCTGCATAGATTTCAAACAGCAGTGATGCAACAAGAACGAACCTAACCGAATTACTCAGAACGTTTAGCAGCTGCCGCCATCCAAATTGGTTTGCCAAAAACAGCGCGAACAGCACTGAGCAAACCTGAAGTGAAAAGCTAAGAATGGTTTGCGGTCGGTACTGCGACCAAACAGCACTAAAGCCCATCCAAAAAACAAGCAACGCTAATGGTTCGGGAATTCTTCGCAGGGTAGGCCTGGCATCGAAAGCAAAAAGAAAAGCAATGGTTACGAGGGTTCCCAGGCCGATTACTATTCCCCAGCCCCACCAGCCAATCGAATAGCGAACTGCATCGCCAGCCATCAAAACGAAAAGTCCCGGATAGGCAAGCCATCTGCCCGCTCGATACCTTGGCTGCTTCGCATCGAATGCGATGCGAATTGGTTGGGTGAGCGCGATGGTGCTGGTAATTTTTGGTCCCTGATTTACGCCTATTAGCTACT
>JBMLPC010000071.1:0-4280 GCA_049242305.1 Aquiluna sp.
TAGAGCACTTCCATGGTAAGGAAGGGGTCGACAGTTCAATCCTGTCTCGGGGCTCGGTCTTTTAGATTTGGCGGGGTAGCTCAGGTGGTCAGAGCGCACGGCTCATAATCGTGAGGTCGCGGGTTCGATCCCCGCCCCCGCTACCAAATCAAAAACCGACCCTTAGGTTGGTTAGGTTATCCAGGTATCTAATGCCTTCAACTTCACTGAAGGTCAACTCATAACTTTCCAGTTTGAAATTGTCTCGCATTTGTATGAATTCCTTCAAAAACGCTCTCGCCTCGTATTCGGCAAGGTTCATGCCTAGACAGGTGTGCGGGCCATAGCCAAATGCCATGTGTGGCTTGCGACCTCGGTCGAGGTCTATTTTTTCCGGCTCTTCCCATTCAGTCGGATCAAAATTCGCTGATGCGAAGTGGAGTCGGTAGTACATCGGATTTTCAGAATCAAAGTTTGCCTTTTCAACTCTTTCAATCGCTGGCAGTGGGGATAAAAATCTCAGCAGCTCATTAATCAGCGCTCTTTCAAGCTCTGGAGTTTGCTCAATCCTAAGAGCATCAGCTGGAGCATTCAGTAGATGCCAGAACAAACCAGAAATCAGTTTGATGACTGTATCTCTGCCCCCAGCTAGCAATACTCCTGCGTAGCCCTTGAATTCTTCTTGGGTTAGTGCTTTACCTGTGGGCCTAAGCGATTTGAGAAGTGTCCAAATATCTTCTGACCCAGCAGGCTCATCAAAAACTCGTTGAAGATAGTTATGAAGCGTCTCGCCATCTCTTTGTGGACCTTTCGCCGTCCAAACATCTGGCCCCCAGCCAATCCACTCATCTTTATCTTGAGGTCTGCCATAAATTACGCTCAGGCAGGAGATTACAAAAGGCAGTGAAAAGTCCTGGTAGACATCAAACGACTTTTGATTTTGAATCAATTCCTGGAGCAAGTTTTTAGCAATTGCTTCAAACTCTGGCTTGAGGGATTCAAGCTTGGGCCGCAAAAACACTGATTGAACAGCGTGGCGGTAGTCCGTGTGCTGGGGTGGGTCTACTTCTAAAGGGAGCTGGCGATAGTCGCGAACATCACGATCTCCCTGAAGATCACTGGAATACTTCTCATGGTCCTTTGCAGCCGTTCTGACTGCCTCATAACCAGTGATGTTCTTGAATGACTCCGAAGTAAAAGCTTTCATCGCTTACCACTTTCCCTATCAAGAGATTACCCTTGAGGGGTGGTGAATCTGGCAATTGAGGGTAAGCGCTATCCCCGAACTCCTTCCTATCTAGTAGGAAGAGAAAAGCTTCGGGAATTTGCACGCGCTACTTTCCTACCCGACAACGTTGACTCGGCAGAAGTCGCCCCTCCAACTTTTGCGGTGGTTATTCAGGAACAAAGCCTGAAGCAAGTGCTGAGTGACCCTGAGGTAAAACTAGATTTCTCGCGAGTCGTCCATGGCGATCAGAGATTTGTCTATGAACGGCCAATCCTGGCCGGCGACGAACTGACAAGTGAATTGCTGGTCGCAAGCATTAAGACACTGGCCGGTAATCACTTGGTCACATTCAATACAGAGATTTTTGATTCGAGTAACAAGCTTGTCTGCACAGCAATTTCAACCCTGGTTGTTAGGGGTGAAAATGCCTGATCTAAGTCAATTGTCTGTGGGCCAGAAGATAGCCGAAAAGAACTTCCAAATTACAAGAGATTCTTTGGTGCGCTATGCCGGGGCATCAGGCGACTTTAACCCAATTCACTACCGAGACGATGTTGCTCAAGCAGTTGGTCTACCAGGTGTCTTAGCTCACGGCATGCTCACCATGGGAATTTCAATCAGCCCAGTTGTCGAGTGGGTTGGAGATGCCGGCAAAGTAATCGACTACTCCGTTCGATTCACTAAACCAGTTGTTGTTCCAGCTCAAGGAAGTGCGACACTTTTCGTGTCGGCAGTAGTTGGAGCCATTGAAGAAGGCAAAGCAAGGATTGATATCACGACAAGTTTTGAGGGAAACAATGTGCTTGGTAAGGCACAAGCATGGGTGAAGCCTTGAGTCAGCAATCTCCAATTTCACTTTCAAAACTCACGACGATGCGCGTTGGTGGCGCCCCGAAGACAATCACACGATGTGAGACCACCCAAGAGCTTTACGCAGCTGCACTCAGTGCTGAAAACAGCGACGAGAAGTTTCAGATTTTGGCTGGCGGATCAAACACGGTTTTTGCTGATGATGTGAGTGACCTGAACGTAATTCTGGTTGCTAACAAAGGCATTGAAGTGCTGGAGGAAAACCAATCAGAAATTGAACTTAGAGTTCAGTCTGGCGAAAATTGGGATGAGTTTGTCGCCTGGTGCATTGAGAGAGGCTATGCCGGGCTTGAGGCAATGAGTGGAATTCCTGGCAGCGTCGGTGCTACGCCAGTGCAAAACGTTGGTGCTTATGGCCAAGAGGTTTCGCAGGTCATCACCTCAATTGAGTTTTTAGATTTTGATACCCAGGAAGTTTCTCTGAAGCCTGCAAGTTTTTTTGAGTTTTCTTACCGAAACAGTGCGCTCAAGCGAAACCTGCGAGGTGTGATTGGATTCGTTGATTTCAAACTGCAAAAGCTTGGTGGACTTTCTGTCCCTATGGCCTCTGGTCAAATAACTAACCATGTTGGTGCGCCGTATGGTTCTCAACTTCCAATGACCCAGGTTCGGGAAACAGTGCTGGAACTGAGATCATCCAAGGGAATGGTTGTGAAAGAAGATGACCCGAATTCGGTCTCGTGTGGAAGTTTCTTCACAAACCCGGTTGTCTCCCATGCTAAGTCTTTGGAATTCCCGCAAGACATGCAGAAGTGGGAGATGGAAGGCGGCGACATCAAACTTTCAGCGGGTTGGCTGATTGAGCACGCTGAAATCCCCAAAGGATTTTCACTTCCCTATTCAAAAGCAGCCATTTCAGAAAAACACGCACTCGCCATAATCAATAAGGGCGGAGCGAGTTCCAAAGAAATCATTGAACTGGCGAGATATGTTCAAGAGCGGGTAGCAGCGAGATGGGGAATCAACTTGATTCCAGAGCCAAACTTGATTGGTTTTTAGCTAAACAACCTCTGGAGTCTGTGAATGCCCTCAAGCAATTGGTCATCACCCAGAGCATAGGAAAGTCTCAAGAATCCGCTTGGACCAAATGCCTCACCTGGGACAAGAGCAACTTCAGCCTTTTCCAAAATAAAATCTGCAAGTTCTAGTGACGAAGAAAACTTTCTGCCATCAATTTCTTTTCCGAACAGACCAGTGACATCTGGATAGACATAGAAAGCCCCCTGTGGAGTAGGAGTCTTCATGTCATCAATCTTGCTTAGTTCGCTAACCGCAAGCTTTCTCCTGCGATCAAAAGCCTCCAGCATTTTCTTTATTGGAGCTTGGTCGCCAGTGAGTGCAGCAATTGCAGCTCGTTGAGAAATGTTGGAAACGTTTGAAGTTAGGTGAGATTGCAGATTTGCCGCTGCCTTTGCCGCATCGGCTGGAGCAATCATCCAACCCAGTCGCCAACCAGTCATCGCATAGCTCTTGGCTACACCATTGACCATGATGGTTCGATCAGCAAGCTCTGGAACAACTTCAGTGATTGAGTATGCCTTAACACCGTCGTAAACCAAGTTCTGGTAGATCTCATCGGTTATTACCCAGAGGTTCTCTTTTGAAAGCACCCATTTTCCAATAGCTTCAATTTCTTCTTTCGAATAAACCGCACCGGTTGGGTTAGATGGCGAACAAAGAAGCAGCGCCTTAGTTTTGTCGGTGTAGTGCTTCTCAAGCTGTTCAACAGTTACTTTGTAGTCCTGCTCGCTGCCTGCAAATACATCGACCTGCTTTCCACCGGCTAACTTGATTGCCTCTGGATAGGTCGTCCAATAGGGTGCTGGCACTAAAACCTCATCACCCTTATCAACAATCACCGCAAATGATTGATAAACAGCTTGCTTGCCACCATTGGTAACGATTACTTGCGAAGCATCAACCTTGGTGCCGGAGTCCTGCAGGGTCTTGGCAACAATTGCCTCCCGCAGCTCTGGTAGACCGACCGCTTGGGTGTAGCGGTGGTTCTTTGGATCCTTAGCTGCCGCAATTGCAGCCTCGACGATGTGGTTGGGGGTTGGAAAGTCTGGCTCGCCAGCGGCATAGGTGATTACTGGGCGTCCCTGGGCAATTAGGGCCTTGGCCTTGGCATCCACCTTCAAGGTGGCACTTTCAGCGATGGCGGCTATCCGGGAGGAGATTCGATTGGCTGGCATAGAGCCAG
>JBMLPC010000072.1:0-5774 GCA_049242305.1 Aquiluna sp.
GCTCGAGATCATCTACGGTTGCAACATGCACCACCTCCATGCCGGCAGGTACAGTCTCCAGGTTGCAAGCAATCAGCTTTACTTTTGCGCCAGCATCCCTCGCTGCCTTAGCTACTTCTATTCCCATTCGACCCGATGATCTATTGCCGATAAAGCGAACTTCATCGATGGATTCACGCGTGCCGCCAGCGGTGACGACCACTGTCTTTCCAGAAAGGGTGCTCCCAAAGCAGAAATCAACAATTTGTTCAACTTCAGGCATCCTGCCAACACCGGAATCTTCACCGGTAAGTCGCCCAGATGCAGGCTCCATTACCCGAATACCGCGACTCGAAAGAGTGGCAACGTTGCTTTTAGTTGCAGGATTCAACCACATCTCGGAATGCATCGCTGGAACTAGTACTACTGGAGCCTTGCTAGCCAAAATTGCATTTGTTAGTAGGTCATCCGCCAGACCGGTTGCTAGTCGCGAAAGAAAGGATGCGGTAGCAGGAGCCACCACAATCAGATCCGCTTGCTGTCCAAGTTCCACGTGTCTGACCTGAGCGACATCGCTATACATGTCGATGTCGATGTTTTCACCAGACAAGGCCTCAAGTGTTGTTTTGCCCACAAACCTAAGGGCGTTCTCAGTGGGAACAACACTGACAAAGTGGCCAAGTTCTCTAAAAGCTCTTACTAGGCCGGCAGCTTTGTATGCAGCAATCCCGCCGGTGATACCAAGCAGAATTCGCAAAGCAATAACTAACTAATTCTTTTCGAGCTTGCCCTGGTGAATTTCGTGAAGGGCAATCGAAAGTGGCTTGTCGTCGATTGTCGAGTCAACAAGCGGACCGACATAGTTGAAAAGACTTCCTTCGTGCAGAGCAGAGTAGTACTCGTTGATCTGTCGTGCTCGCTTGGAGGCAAAAATTACCAATTCGTAATTTGACTCAACCTTTGACAATAACTCGTCGATTGGTGGTGCGGTAATTCCCTTGTTTTCCATCTATTCCTAATGCTTTCTAACTAAGTCCACGATTGTGCTGGCCGCCTCGACCAAATCATCATTGACTACCTGGAAATCAAATTCACTGGCTGCTGCCAGTTCAATTCGAGCTGTCTCCAGTCTAGTTTGAATCTGTTCCTCTGTCTCGGTCCCCCGTCCCCGCAACCTATCTTCCAGCTCTTGGATTGAGGGAGGAAGCAGGAAAACTGACACCGCATTGTCAACCCTTGTCCGAATCTGCCGGGCCCCCTGCAGGTCGATTTCAAGAACAAGGTGACGACCGAGCCGCTCAGCCTTATCTAGCTCAGCCAGCGGAGTCCCGTAGTAGTGCTGTCCATGAACCTGGGCCCATTCCAGCAGTTGTCCTGTTTTGATTAGCCCCTCAAACGTCTCTTTCGATACGAAGTGATAGTGAATTCCGTCTTCTTCTTGAGGTCGGGCAGATCGTGTGGTTGCTGAAACCGAGAGCATAAAATCGGTGTTCTTTTCAAGAATTTCTCTAACTACAGTTCCCTTACCAACGCCAGCTGGGCCAACCAATACTAGGAGAGTCATAGTTGCGCCTTGAGTTCTTCGATGGACTTGATTATCGCACGTGAGCCGCCCTGGGTGATTACTCTGGAAACCGAGCAGATCACTCGCTTCTGACTTTTACCAAAAATTTCTTGCAGCTTCGAGATTTCAGCGCCTTGAACTCCAAAGCCGGGCGCAAGAATTGGAATCCGAATGTCGTCCTCAGCAATCACTTCAATTCCGAAGTCAGCAAGATTGACGGTTGCACCAATTACAACTCCGACATCTCCGTTCGACTGTTCCCGGGAAAATTTCACAACTCGAGCGGCGTTGGTAAGAGAGCCGAGTTTTGACTTCTGCAGTTCCCCAGCTTCAGGATTGGATGTAGCGGCGAGCAAAAAGACACCTGCCTGAACATCTCTGGCTGCATCGATTGTTTCAAGTAAGGAACTTGGTCCAAGATAAGGAGAGAGTGTAAGAGCATCAGACCTCAAGGGCGAGTCATCACCAAACCAAGCTTGTGCATAGCCCAACATTGTCGAACCAATGTCACCTCGTTTTGCATCTGAGATGACCAGGAGATTACTCTCCCTGGCCGCTACGAGCACCTCCTCTAAAGCAAACAGTCCGCTCGAGCCGAATCGTTCGAAGAAAGCAACCTGGGGTTTGATGATGCCAACTCGTCCTTCGCAAGCTGCAATGATCGCATAACCAAAATCTCTGGCTCCTTCCGCAGTGTCGGGGATGCCCCAGTCGGACAGTGTGCTTTCTGAGGGATCAATACCTACGCACAGCGAGCCATAGTTGCTGACAGCACTCTCCAGCTTCTCTGCAAAATTATCCATTTAGCACCTGGCGAAACTTCGCATGCTCTTGCAACGACTTGACTGAGAATCCCGATTCGCGAATAATTTCAAATGACCCGATCGCTGCACTTAGCTGCGCAACCGTAGTGAAAATCGGCTTGTCTGCAGCTGTTGTAGCAGCTCGAATCTCATATCCGTCACTTCTGGCGTCTGCTCCGCTTGGTGTATTTACAACTACATCAACTTCACCATCTGTGATCATCTCGACAATTGAGCGTGCACCTTTTGCCTGAGAAAACTTAGAGACGGTCTCAGAGGATATTCCGTGGAGCTTGAGTAGCTTAGAAGTACCCGAGGTTGCCAAAATACGGTAGCCAAGTTGGGACAACCTTCTCACCGGCAGAACAATCTGCGGCTTATCTCTATCTGCCACTGAAATAAAGAAGGTTCCCTGCTTGGGAAGTGAGGAGCCGGCTGCTGCTTGTGACTTTGCAAAAGCTGCCGGGAAATTAACATCGATGCCCATTACCTCGCCTGTTGAGCGCATCTCCGGACCTAACAAACTGTCCACATAACGGCCCTGCTTAGTAGCAAAACGCTTGAACGGTAGAACGGCCTCTTTCACGGAGACAGGCGTACTTTCCGGAAGTTTCGCGCCATCCTGAGCAGGAAGCAGACCAGTAGCGACTAAATCCTCAATGCGCTTACCAACCATCACCAAAGAAGCAGCCTTTGCTAAAGCAATTCCAAGGGCTTTAGAAACAAAGGGAACGGTTCTTGAGGCCCTCGGATTGGCTTCTAGAACATAGAGGACGTCGGCCGCAAGGGCGAACTGCACATTCAGCAATCCCCTGACGTTCAACCCCCTAGCGATCTTGTCGGTAGCGGCCACAACACGCTCCACTTGAGCAGAGCTCAGTGTTATTGGTGGCAAGGTACAGCTTGAGTCACCAGAATGAATGCCAGCCTCTTCTATGTGCTCCATGACACCACCAATGTAAAGACGCTCGCCATCAAAGATCGCATCAACATCGATCTCAATCGCGTCGTCCAGGAAACGATCAACCAGAAGCGGGTGCTCCTTATCAACCAAGGCATGTTCGGCAATTCGCTCGAAGTAATCGTGCAGGGAATCCTGGTCATAGACAATTTCCATGCCCCGTCCACCTAGTACGAAGCTCGGCCTAACCAATACTGGATAACCAATCGAATTTGCAATTGCAATTGCCTCGACTTCATTAGTTGCCGTCCCATTGGCTGGTGCCTTAAGGCTTGCCTTGTCGAGAATGGATTGGAATAGTCCTCGCTCCTCAGCCAAGTCAATGGATTCAGGAGTCGTTCCAAGGATGGGAATACCTGCTTGCTCGATGCTCTTGGCAAGACCCAATGCGGTCTGGCCACCAAGCTGAACTAGCACACCAAGCAATTCACCAGATTGGCTTTCAGCATGAATTACCTCAAGTACGTCCTCTGAAGTAAGTGGCTCAAAATAAAGTCGATCCGAGGTGTCATAGTCAGTCGAGACAGTCTCAGGATTGCAGTTGATCATTATTGTCTCGTAGCCAGCATCCCTCAATGCAAATGCAGCGTGAACACACGAATAGTCGAATTCGACTCCCTGCCCAATGCGGTTTGGCCCACTACCAAGAATCACGACTTTTCTTCTAGATGATGGAACTACCTCGGTCTCTTGATCGTAAGAGCTGTAGTGATAAGGCGTAAGCGCTGGGAACTCCCCTGCACAAGTATCGACCGTCTTGAACACTGGTCGAATTCCTAGTGAAAGTCGAAGTGATCTCATTTCAGGCTCAGCTACTCCTCGCAACTGCGCCAATTGCGCATCGCTGAAACCGTACTTCTTAGCTCTTCGAATTGAAGATTCGTCAACGGACGGTAAGTCCCTAAACCACGTGGCAATCTCGTTGATCAGAACAATTTGATCAATAAACCAAGGGTCTATCTTGGTCGAAGCGAAGGCTTCCTCTGGAGTTGCTCCCTTCCAAAGAGCTTGCTGCAATTGAACTATTCGCTTCTCAGTGGGCACCCTAATAGCCTCTAGTAGCTCATCCTTGGTGTCCGTCGTTGTGTTCCAGTGGAAAGAGCTTCCTCGTTTCTCAAGAGATCGAAGTGCTTTTTGCAGAGCTTGAGAAAAGTTTCGACCAATTGCCATAGCCTCGCCGACGCTTTTCATCGTTGTTGTCAAAGTTTGGTCCGCAGCTGGGAACTTCTCAAAGGCAAATCTCGGAACCTTGACAACGACGTAATCGAGGGTTGGTTCGAAGCTAGCTGGGGTTACCTTCGTAATGTCATTTGGAATCTCGTCGAGTGTGTAACCAATCGCCAATTTGGCCGCAATCTTGGCAATTGGAAACCCAGTTGCCTTAGAAGCCAACGCAGACGAGCGGCTCACGCGAGGATTCATCTCAATTACAATTACGCGACCGTCATCTGGATCAACCGCGAACTGAATGTTGCAACCTCCAGTATCAACGCCGACATCTCGAATAATTTGAATTCCGATGTCTCTAAGGTTCTGGTATTCGCGATCCGTCAAGGTCAAGGCCGGAGCTACTGTGATGCTGTCTCCGGTGTGCACTCCGACTGGGTCGAAATTCTCAATTGAGCAAACAACTACAGTGTTGTCATTCTTATCCCTCATTAACTCAAGCTCATACTCTTTCCAACCAAGAATGCTCTCCTCTAGCAGCACTTCACTGGTTGGAGAGGCTTGCAGTCCAGCCCCAGCTATGCGAACAAGGTCTTCCTCGTTATAGGCAAACCCCGAACCAAGTCCACCCATGGTGAATGAGGGCCTTACAACCATTGGATAACCCAGTGTCTTTGCTATTTCCAGGCATTCTGGAATCGTGTGAGCAATCGCGCTCTTTGCCACATCAGCACCGGCACGCAGAACAAGTTCCTTGAATTCCTGCCTATTCTCGCCCGCTCTAATGGCTTCGACATTGGCTCCAATTAGCTCAACACCAAATTTCTCTAAGGAACCTCTTTCGTGCAATGCCATGGCCGCATTTAATGCGGTCTGTCCACCAAGGGTAGGCAGGATTGCGTCTGGCTTCTCTTTTTCGATAATGGACTCAATCACTTCAGGAGTAATTGGCTCAACATAGGTTGCATCCGCGAAATCAGGGTCAGTCATGATCGTTGCAGGATTTGAGTTGATAAGAATCACTCGGATTCCCTCTTCTCGCAGAACCCGACAAGCCTGAGTTCCGGAGTAGTCAAACTCGCACGCCTGGCCTATTACTATCGGTCCTGATCCGATTACCAGAACCGATTTGATGTCTTCTCTTTTAGGCACGGCTCTCCTTGATTGCAATTAAGAACTTGTCAAAAAGGTAGTGAGAATCGTGTGGACCGGCCGCAGCTTCAGGATGGTACTGAACTGAGAATGCCGGAATGTCTAAACACTCCAGTCCCTCCACCACTTGATCATTCAGGCCTCGATG
>JBMLPC010000072.1:5874-13803 GCA_049242305.1 Aquiluna sp.
TTCTCTGCGACAATCTCTTCATAACTTGCTGAAGCGGGAAACACCAATACCTCAAGTCCTCGCTCCGAAAGGTGTTCCAGAGTCGATTTCTTAACACCAAGATCCAAAATAGCAACGCTGCCTACTTTGTTTCCGGCTGCTGGTATTCGGTACATCTGGCTGGTCGTCACGACTTCCGATAGAAACTGACCTGCCATCTCAGGTGCCTTACGTACCTCGTCTAGCATTTGCTCTTTTGATTTCGAGAGATTCGAGAAGATTCCAGCGCGCATGGCTCCCGCGTTACGAATCCTGAGCGTGATGGACCTGGTGTCAATGTCACAGATGCCAACAATGCCGGCGGCCTGGAGCTCGTCTTCGAGCGATTGTTCTGCGCGCCAATTGCTTCTAACGCGACTTGGCTCTTTAACTACATAACCGGCAACCCAAATCTTGGCTGATTCTTCATCTCGTCTGTTCATCCCTACGATGCCAATGTGCGGGGCAGTTTGTAGAACAATCTGACCGGCGTAGGAGGGATCTGTGATGGTTTCTTGGTATCCCGTCATGCCGGTGGCAAATACAAGTTCGCCGAATGTCTCACCGGTCGCGCCGAAGCTCTCGCCCTCATATACGCTTCCATCCTCCAGCACGAGATACGCCTTTTTCATCTCAGACACCAATCAGTTCCCTTAGCTTCAAATAACTCTGTTCCTGGTTCGAAGTAATGCGCAGACTTGTCAGAAGACTGTAATCACCAAGCGACCACAGGATCTGCACAAGACCAGACTTTTCGACACCTCGATCGATAGTCGCACCGCCTCTTCGTACTTCTTGAATGTGAGTCCGCGGAATGGCAATCGATCTTTCACCAGTGCGCTCAATGACTAGATGCAACCCAGACAGTCCAACCCTTGCTCTTCCTCGCCCACCAAGACCGTAAGCCCAAACTCGCTCCAGTGGTCGCTCCGCAAAAACGGTCGCGACGTAAAGACAACTAAAAAGAAGTTGCTCCGTAGCTAGGCTCTCATAATCAGGCAGCTCCGCTTCCTGCCGCGCTCTGCGACGACGTACACTCTGATAGATGTATAGGGCGATGAGGATAACCATCAGAATTAGCGTGCCACCGATAAACTCTCTATACATTCACTACTCCGTTACTAAATGTGAACCGGCCCCGATAGATGGTATGCACAACTTCACCGAACAGCTCTTGCCCTGCCCAGGGATTATTGCTTGATAGTGAGTGAGAAGAACTGCCAACAACTCTTCTTTTAGATGGGTCGAAGAGCACTAAGTTAGCTGGCTTTCCGACAGTGAGTTCACCGAATCCTGCCAACCCACCAATCTGGGCAGGTAGTTGCGAAGAGGCCTTGACGAACCTTTCCCAGTCGCTGCCACCTTCCTGTACTAATACCTGAAACAGAACACTTGCTGCCACTTCAAGTCCAAGCATTCCAAATGCCGCACTAGACCACTCGCACTGCTTCTTCTCACTTGAATGCGGCGCATGATCGGTTGCCAAAATGTCAATTGTTCCATCGATTAGTGCGTCCCGCAGCGCCTGGGTGTCTCGCCTTGTTCTAAGGGGTGGGTTTACCTTGTAGACCGGGTCATAACTTCGAACCAGCTCCTCGGTCATTAGAAGATGATGAGGCGTCACTTCTGCTGTTATCTTTGCGCCTTTTGACTTTGCCCAACGAACTGCATCAACTGCTCCCTCAGTCGTCAGATGACATACATGCAATCTCGAATCAGTCTGCAGCGCCAGCTCGGCATCTCGGGCAATGATGTCCTCTTCTGCTAGACGAGGCCATCCTGTCAAGCCAAGCTCCGCGCTAAGTTCACCATCGTTCATTACCGCTCCGACAGTCCGGCTGTGATCCTGCGAGTGTTGAGCGATAACACCGCCAAACTTCTTTACCTCTACAAGTGCACTGCGCATCAAGTCTGGATTAGTAAGGCAGTTGCCGTCGTCACTGAAGACTCGAACCCTTGCCCTGGATGATGCCATCTCGGCGATATCCGAGAGCTCTTTGCCAGCAAGTGCTTTTGTGATTGCACCAATTGGTTGAACCTTAACCAAATCAACTTCCGCTGCCCGATCAAGTACCCAGTCACATACCTCTGCAGTGTCTTGAACTGGACTCGTGTTGGCCATGGCAAATACGGCCACATATCCTCCGGCGGCAGCTGCTCGTGAACCAGATTCGATCGTTTCACTCTGCTCAAGTCCCGGCTCTCTCAAGTGTGTGTGCAGGTCAACGAGCCCGGGAAGAGCAACTAATCCTTGGCAATCAATCCCTTCCTGCGAGATTTTTCCAATCTGGGTGACTTCCCCATTCTCAATTGCTATGTCTGCTAAATCTCCGCTAGCTAGCTGAACACCTTTGAGGATCATGCTTCCTCCGAAAGTACTTGGTAGAGCACGGCCATGCGAACGGCTAGACCATTCTTGACCTGTTCCAGAATCTTGCTTCTAGGATGTTCCGCTGCTTCTGGTGAAATCTCGAGACCTCGATTAATTGGTCCAGGATGCATGATGATTGCTTGATTCGACAGCGAAGCCAGGCGTGTTCTCGAAAGACTCCACTGCTTGATGTATTTGGATTCATCGGCTTGAAAGTTCTCAAGCATCCTCTCTCTTTGAACCCGTAGCATCATTACTACGTCTGGTTGTGAGACAAGTGAATCATCAAGGTTGTGTGAGATTGTAACTCCTAGGGCGCTGAGTTCTTTTGGCAATAACGATTCTGGGCCAGCGAGTTCGACCTTTGCGCCTAACAGTGTCAGTAACAGGGCGTTACTTCTAGCAACTCTCGAGTGCTTTATGTCTCCGACTATTAGTACTCGAAGCGAGGTCATGTCGTGCCCAAATGTTTGCTGCATAGTCAAGGCATCTAAAAGTGCCTGAGTCGGGTGCTCGTGGGTTCCGTCACCTGCGTTAATGACCGATGCACCAATCCATCCCATGCCGGCAAGCTGCTGTGCCGCTCCCGAACTTGGGTGGCGAAGAACTATGCAATCAGCTCCTAACGCTTCGAGGGTCTGAGCGGTGTCCTGGAGCGACTCTCCTTTGCTGACCGAAGATGTTTCGGCTGCGACATTGATCACGTCTGCACTCAAGCGCTTGGCAGCTATCTCAAAGCTAACTCGGGTTCTGGTTGAATTTTCGAAAAATAGGTTTACAACTGTCCTACCGCGCAACGTGGGAAGCTTTTTGATTGATCTTTCATTTACCTGCGACATCTCCTGGGCTAGCGCAAGAAGAGCATATGCAGATTCCCGCGTCAGGTCTCGAATGCTTACCAGGTGCTTCATGATTCGATCACAACCTCATCTAAGCCATCTGTTTCATTCAGCCTGACACTCACCCTCTCTTGGGATGAGGTGGGCAAATTCTTACCAATGAAGTCTGGCCTGATTGGAAGTTCTCGATGGCCCCTATCAACTAGGACCGCCAATTTCACTTGAGCCGGACGACCATAATCAACCAGCGCATCGAGGGCAGCGCGAATGGTTCTTCCTGAAAAAAGAACATCGTCGACCAAAATCACGACCTGCTGGTCCAGGCCGCTGGCAGGAATTTGAGTTTTTGTGATGGATCGTCCAGCATCAACAAAGTCATCGCGGTACATCGTTACATCAAGCACGCCGAGCTTCACTTCAAATCCAGGGTTCAAGGAATTGAGGAGATCTGCCAATCGACCCGCAAGATGAACTCCACGCGTGGGAATCCCTAAGAGCAAAAGGGATTCAACCGCAGGAATGGATTCAATAATTTCGTGTGCGATTCGCCGCAGCGATCTAGAAATGTCGTCAGCTGAGAGTACGACTCGGTAGGGCATTTGCCTCTCCTTCTTCGCCTCACGGGACGAACTTAAAGGATTACTTCCCAGATACTAGCAGTACTAAAGGCCCTGACGGTCCTTGGCCAGGCGAGCCAAGATTCCGTTGATGAACTTTGGGGACTCATCGGTTGAAAGCTCGGAGGCGAGACTGACGGCCTCTGCAATCGCGACCTCCGAGGGAATCTCTTCGTTATAAAGAAGCTCCCAAGCCGCTATCCGAAGAATGGCCCTGTCTACGTTAGGCATTCTCTCCAGAGTCCAACCCTCAGCCAGTCCCTGCAGCCGCGAATCGATGCGATCCTTGTTTGCTAGATAGCCAGCTACCAGTGTCTCCGCGTAATCGAAGATCGCAGTTTGACTTTCGCGCTCTCTTGACTCGCTCTCGGTGCGTTTCAGAGACTCTAGGGCGCCTTCCCCCGTGAGGTCGGACGCAAAAAGTGCATCTAACGCTCGTTTTCTAGCCTTCGAGCGAGCACTCACTAGTCGGTTACTCTGCCGAGGTAGTCACCGGTGCGGGTATCAACCTTTACCTTGGTGTTGTTTTCAATAAAGAGTGGGACTTGAATCTGATAACCAGTCTCTAGGGTTGCTGGCTTAGTTCCCCCGGTGGAACGATCGCCTTGCAAACCAGGTTCGGTGTAGGTGATTTCCAGAATTACCGATGCAGGAAGTTCAACATAGAGTGGGTTGCCTTCGTGCAAAGCGACGACCGCATTTTGATTCTCCAGCAGGAAGTTCTTAGCGTCGCCAACCACATTCTCATCAAGCGTTATTTGATCATACGAAGTCAGGTCCATGAAGACGAAGCCTGAACCGTCGTTGTATAAGTACTGCATGTCTCTTCGATCGACGTTGGCAGTCTCGACTTTCACGCCGGCGTTAAAGGTCTTGTCCACAACTTTGCCGGTGGTCACGCTGCGAAGCTTGGTCCTAACAAAAGCTGGTCCCTTACCGGGCTTGACGTGCTGAAACTCAATGACGCTCCATAGCTGTCCGTCAATTAGCAAAACCATGCCGTTGCGAAGATCGTTTGATGTAGCCATTTTTCTCCTTGCTGAGCAGCCAGCAGTTTATCGGTTGGACAGAGCCCTAAGCGCTAGCAGGTATGAAGAATGGCCAAAGCCCGCTATTACGCCAGTTGCAACAGCCGAAATCACACTGGTCTGACGAAATTCTTCCCTTGCGTGGGGGTTGGAAATGTGAACTTCTATCAAGGAGGTTCCGGATGAAGTCAGTGCCGCGCACGCGTCTCGCAGCGCATAGGAATAATGAGTGAAGGCGGCCGGATTCAGAATGACGGGTGTCTTACTCTCGAAAGCTTCCTGAATCCAATCAATTAACTCTGATTCATTGTTTGTTTGGCGAAAGCTAACTTCAAACCCTAGTTGCTGCCCCTCGCTAACAACAGACTTCTCTAGGTCAGCCAGTGACGACATTCCATAAATGTCAGGCTCGCGTCTGCCCAGTAAATTGAGGTTGGGGCCGTTGAGTACTAGAACCTTCATAGGAAGAACTATTCCACAATTGTCTGGTAGGCGGTGAAAAGCAGTTCGCGAGTTGGCGCATGCAAGATTGAAGGCTTGCCAATTTGGTCCAAAACCACAAACCTCAGGACGCCGGACCTGGTCTTCTTATCTCTCTGAATGCTAGCCAGGAGCATTTCCCAACGGTCGGCTCGATACTTCATGGGCAGACCTAGTTTTGCAAACACGCTGCGGTGAAGATCCACTCCCTCATTGGAGAGCTTTCCACTCAGTGCCGAAAGCTCGGCCGCAAAAACCATCCCTATCGAAATAGCCGCTCCGTGGCGCCATTTGTAACGCTCCGCATGCTCTATCGCGTGCCCAAGGGTGTGACCGTAGTTTAGAAACTCACGCTTACCGCTCTCTTTGAAGTCTTCGGTAGTGATTTCTTGTTTGATTCGAATTGATCGTCTGATCAAGTCTTCAAAAACCACGCTTGAATGATCAGTTGCCGCGTCATTTTCAAGAACCATCTCCAACATTTCAGGGTCTTCTATGAAGCCATATTTGACGACCTCAGCCATGCCAGCGAGTAATTCGTTCCGTGGCAAGGTTTCAAGAGTGTCAAGGTCCACGAAAACTTTCTTGGGAAGGTGGAAGGAACCAACCAGATTTTTTCCCTCTGCGGTGTTTATTCCAGTCTTGCCCCCGATTGCGGCATCCACCATTCCTAACAGCGTGGTTGGTATAAGAAAGACGTTCACGCCGCGCAACCAATTGGCGCCAACAAATCCTGCAAGATCGGTAGTTGATCCTCCCCCTAGCCCAATTACACAGTCATCACGATTGAAATCAGCCTGCCCCATGATCTTCCAACAGAAAGTGGCGACTTCAATTCGCTTAGCATCCTCGCCACTTGGCACCTCAGCGAGCAATACTTCAACGCCGCTGTCTTGCAATACCTCTTTGAGTTTCTCTGCGGTGGCAGAGAGTGCAGTAGGAGCTATTAGCAGGGCCTTCTTGCTTCCCTCGAGCGCGGGTGCTACATCAAGGAGCAGCCCACGACCAACAACGCTAGTTTCCATCATTTTCGACTTTAGCCTTCAGTTCCTCGAGAAGCACCTTGATTGGGCGGTTTCCAGTAAAGAGAGTTTGCTTTGCTACTGATTTGTAGAGCTCGAGTCTCTGCAAATATATTTCTTGCCAACGTTCAGGGTTATCCCTCAGCAGGGGTCTCTTGAGCAGGTTGACGCGCTTAATTACTGACTCGGAATTCGTGTCTAAGAAGATGACCTTGTGACCACTAAGCGCTTTTCTATTCTCCTCGCGCAATACAACCCCTCCGCCAGTTGCCACTACGCCACCAGTGTTCAGAGCCTCAGCAAGGGCATTCGTTTCATAGCTCCGAAAGACCTCTTCGCCCTGAGTTTCAAAGATCTTGACGATTGGGCCATGCATCTTTTCAATCATTTTGTCGGTGTCCGAAAAAGGCAAGCCCATTGATGTCGCGAGCTTCTTGCCAAGTGTTGTCTTCCCTGCCCCCATCGGGCCGACCAGAACAATGCAGGACATTACTCAGGCTTTGCTATACGCGACTGGAGCGTCTCGGGAATTGCCGCAAGAAAACCCTGGAGGTTCCTTTTTGTCTCAGCAAGGGAATCGCCGCCGAATTTTTCAAGAACTGCATCAGCGATTACCAGCGCAACCATCGCCTCAATAACTACTCCCGCGGCGGGTACAGCACAAACATCACTGCGTTGGTGGTGCGCGGTAGTTGCGTCGCCGCTACTGGTATCAATAGTTTGTAGGGCCTTCGGGACTGTGGAGATTGGTTTCATTCCCGCTCTAACACGGATCACTTCGCCATTACTCATCCCGCCCTCAATGCCACCAGCACGATCGGTTGAGCGCTGCACCAAATTGCCACTCTTCACAATCTCGTCATGCGCAACGCTGCCCCGTCTTCTGGTTGTTTCTAGACCGTCGCCAATCTCAACCGACTTAATGGCTTGGACACCCATTGCAGCCGCAGCCAGTTTTGAGTCGAGTCTTTTATCCCAATGGACATAGGAACCCAGTCCTGGTGGAACACCATAAACCAATGTCTCTACTACGCCACCGAGAGTGTCACCAGACGAATGGCAGTCATCAATCTCCGCGATCATCGCTTTCGATGCGGAGGCATCAAAGCAGCGCACTGGATCTGAATCGAGTTTTTCTAAATCAGACGGCACAGGCAACTTGGTGCTGTCATTGGTGACAGGTCCAATTGCAACGGTATGAGTAATTAGTTTTATGCCCAGCTCAGCCAGGAAATTCTGGGCGATTCTGCCAAGTGCAACTCGAGTAGCAGTCTCGCGCGCGCTGGCTCTTTCCAGAACTGGTCTTGCTTCATCAAAACCGTACTTTTGCATTCCTGTGAAGTCGGCATGTCCAGGCCTTGGACGAGTCAGCTTGGCAGCTCGGGCGCCAGTTAGCTCTTCTTCGGAAACAGGAGCTGCGCTCATGACAGTTTCCCACTTAGGCCATTCAGTGTTTGCAATGCGAATGGCAATTGGGCCACCCTGCGAAAGTCCAAACCTTACTCCGGCTGAAATGGCGACTTGATCTTCTTCAAACTTCATTCGAGCTCCTCG
>JBMLPC010000073.1:0-4298 GCA_049242305.1 Aquiluna sp.
AGTCGAAGCCCAAGAAAGAGCAGCCAACCTCAGCGTTGAGAGTTACCTGGTTGAACTTGACCTTACCGATGACCCCAAGACCTTTGGCTCCAAGACCACAGTTCATTTTTCAGCAAAGGCTGGCAGTGAGACCTTCATTGATGCCATCACAGATTCAGTCCAGAGCATCAATTTGAATGGCGCTTCCCTGGATCCAAAAACCCACTCTGACAACATCCGGATACAGCTGCCAAATCTGCAAGAACAGAACGTTCTGGTGGTCGAGGCTAGAGGCAAGTACTCCAACTCCGGCGAGGGTCTGCACCGCTTTGTTGATCCCGTAGACAACGAGGTTTACCTTTATACCCAGTTTGAGGTGCCGGACTCTAGGCGCATGTTCGCTGTTTTTGAGCAACCAGACCTAAAGGCAAACTTTGAATTTCACATCACCGCTAGCTCAAACTGGCAAGTCATATCAAACTCCACCACTCCGGCACCTGAATCAGTTGGTAATGGTCGTTCAATCTGGAAATTTGCCCCTACCCCAAGAATCTCCAGCTACATCACCGCGCTGATTGCGGGGCCTTACAAAGTTTGGACCGATCAGCTCACCTCCTCAGATGGCAGAAAGATCCCGCTGGGTGTTTTTTGCCGTGGCTCGCTAGCTGAATACATGGATGCCGATTACATCTTTGCCAAGACCAAAGCCGGCTTTGAATTCTTTGAGAAGCTATTTGACTATCCATATCCGTTTGAGAAGTATGACCAGCTGTGGGTGCCGGACTTCAACGCCGGGGCCATGGAAAATGCCGGTGCTGTTACCTTCACTGAAAACTATGTGTTCCGCTCGGCCGTGACAGATGCCACCAGAGAACGCCGAGTAGTAACGATTCTGCACGAGCTTGCCCACATGTGGTTTGGTGACTTGGTCACCATGCGCTGGTGGAACGATCTTTGGCTAAATGAATCATTCGCTGAGTACGTTTCTACTTTGGCAACAGCTGAAACCAGTGAGTGGAAGGAAGCTTGGACCACCTTTGCGGCTCTTGAGAAGAACTGGGCATACCGTCAAGACCAACTTCCATCTACTCACCCAATCGTTGCCACCATCAATGACCTAGAGGATGTCCAGGTCAACTTTGATGGAATTACCTACGCCAAGGGAGCTTCGGTTCTGAAGCAATTAGTGGCTTGGGTTGGTAGAGACGCCTTCTTCCGCGGCGTTGCGAGCTACTTCAAAAAGCATCAGTGGAAAAACACAGAACTAACTGACCTGCTAGTGGAGCTAGAGAAGGAAAGTGGCAGAGAACTCAGCAGCTGGTCCAAGCTATGGCTGGAGACAGCTGGTGTAAACACGCTTAAGCCAAAAATCGAATCCCAAGACGGAGTCATCAGTTCGTTTGTTATCGAGCAGACTCCGCAAGAGGGACACGACTACCTTCGTCCGCATCGCATGGGTGTGGGGTTTTTCAACCTAGCTGGCGGAAAGCTAACGCGAGTTGAGAATGTCGAATTGGATGTTGCTGGCAAAGAGACCCAGGTTGATCAGCTGGTCGGCAAGAAGTTGCCGGATCTGGTTTTGCTAAACGATGGAGACTTGGCCTACGCCAAGATTCGACTGGATGAGGCATCCAGAAAAGTTGCTCTAGAGAATCTCTCAGGCATTGAAGACTCTCTTGCCAGAACACTGGTTTGGACAGCCGCCTGGGACGCTACTCGCGATGGCGAAGCCCCGGCCAGTGAGTTTGTGAAGCTGGTGCTTAACAACATCGCCAGTGAAACCGAGTCCACCACCGTCACCACCCTGCTCAGGCAGCTGGTGACTACCGGCGTCCTTTATGTTCATGGCTCCAAGCGCGAGCAGACCCTCAGCGCGATTGCCGATGGGTTGATAGCTCTAACTGAATCAGCAAAGCCTGGCAGTGACAATCAGCTTCAGTTTGCCAAGTTCGTTCCGCAGTTCGCTCGGACCCCTGAGCAGCTCAGCTGGCTCGACAGCGTACTAACCGGAAACAAAAAGATTGCCGGCTTGGAAGTCGATCAAGATCTCCGCTGGGAGCTTTTGACCGGATTGGTAATTGGCGGCCGCGCCGGCGAGAAGGAAATTGCTGCGGAGCTAACCAGAGACAACACCGCGAATGGCCAGAAGTTTGCAGCAGCCTGCCGGGCAGCTATTCCAACTGCTGAAGCCAAACAGACTGCCTGGCACACCTTGACCGAGACTGAGGAATACAGCAACACTTTGGTCAACAGTGCATCGTTGGCATTTGGTCGCGTGAATGACCTCTCACTACTAACTGCCTATGCCGACAAGTACCACGATGTTGCCCTAAAGATTTGGAACAGTCGGACCTATCACATCGCTGATTACCTGCTAACCAACCTCTATCCGGTGCAACTGGCTAACAACGAATTAGCCGAAAAGACAAGAGCGCTGATTGAAAAACCAGAAATCAAGGAAAAGCCTGCGCTTCGAAGAATCCTGGTGGAAAACCTGGCTGGACTTGAGCGAGGACTAAAAGCACAAAAGGCTGATAGCTAATGGAGTTCAGCGAAGTTTTGCAGCAGTGGTCAATTCCAATCAACATTCTGGTTGTCTTGATTGTTGCAGTTGTTGCCAAAGCTATTTTGTCGGCAGCCACCCGAAGGGTTGTCAGAACAGTAATTGGCGGCGTCAGCAAGGTGCAGCGTGCAGACGTTGATGCTGTTCTTGCCGAACAAAGGCTGGCAGCACGCACCAAGACGATTGCCAGTGTTTTAGACAACTTTGCCACCTGGGTCATTACCATCACAGCAATTGTGATGGTCTTGAGCGAGCTAGGTGTCAATGTGGGAGCTCTCATTGCGGTTTCAACAGTGGTTGGAGCAGCGATTGGTTTTGGTGCACAAACTCTCGTCAAGGATTTGATCAGCGGCTTATTCATTGTTTTTGAAGACCAATACGGCGTCGGCGACCGGGTCCAGCTGGACGGTGTGACCGGAGTAGTCGAGCGAGTTGGACTGCGAGTAACCGAAGTGCGCGATGAAGATGCGGTTTTGTGGTTCATCCGTAATGGGGAAATTTTGAAGGTGGGAAACTTTTCCCAAGAGAAAAAGCGCGGAAAGCGCAAAACGAAATAGGTGCAGACTTTCTTCGAAAGAGTCGGTGGCGAAGCAGTATTTCAGAAGCTCTCCGCTGAGTTCTATCGTGGAGTAAGCGGTGATCCCCTGCTAAGCCCGATGTATCCACCCGATGACATGGCAGGAGCCGAGCGAAGACTGCGCATGTTTTTGGAGCAGTACTGGGGCGGGCCGGATA
Organism: Aquiluna sp.; assembly: GCA_049242305.1. Classification (GTDB taxonomy): domain Bacteria; phylum Actinomycetota; class Actinomycetes; order Actinomycetales; family Microbacteriaceae; genus Aquiluna. The sequence continues at coordinate 3,278 of JBMLPC010000073.1, forward strand.
CCTATCAGCAAGAGCGCGGGCATCCAAGGCTTCGCATGCGCCATGCCCAATTCCCGATTGGTCCTAAGGCAAGGGATGCCTGGTTATCTCACATGAGAGTTGCAGTTGATTCACTTAAGCTCTCGCCGGCAGATGATGCAGAACTATGGGATTATCTGCAGCGAGCAGCTCACGCGATGCTAAATACTTTCGAAAACTAGGCAACCTTAAAGCTTTGCTTGGCCATCACGTGTCCGTAGCTTGAACTGAGTCTCACCCAGCCGTTGGTTCGAAATACTTTAATTTCTTCGTCCTTTTGCATAAACCCCAGTCCCGCCATCGCAAATGCGCAGCCTCCTGGCAAATTAAATTCAAGACTCACGGTCTTTCCCCAGATGCCCAGACGAACCCTGGCTGCAATTGCGCTGCCGACACTGGTTGGAAGATTTTTGGCTACTTCTTCGATGCCATCTTTTGCCCATTTAGTAATTTGCTCCTGGGAAACAACTCCAAATTCTTCCCAGCCTTGCCTCGGCGGTGTGACGCCAGTCCAAGCAGCTCTGGCCGTTTCCTTTGGCAGCTTCAGATCAGCTGACCCATCGTTGATATTCTCCAGCAGATCGGAGATTGCATAGCTGGAATCCAATTCGCTGGAGGCCGACAGTCGAATTGTCCTCAGCCCAAGAATCGTTGGGCCATCACTCAGCAGTGATCCTGAATAAATCGGCGAAACATAGCATGCAAGCACATCACCAAAAGCCCGCAACTTGACCACTGCGTCATCGTCCAGCCGCTTAGCTCGAAGCAGAAAAGACTTTAAATCAGCAGTGTCGCGAGGGTCAGGGAATCGAAGTGTTTGCATTAGAAAACTAAACTAGTGGGAAAGAGGCGGTTAAATGCTTGAACCTATTATTCCAGCTGATCCAATAGCTGATTTGGTGGATGTGCTCAACCTGAAGCAATTGCCGGATGGCAACTATCTAGGTCGAACCCAGTGGATGCCTCACGGCAGAGTCTTTGGTGGCCAAGTGTTGGCCCAATC
>JBMLPC010000074.1:0-9238 GCA_049242305.1 Aquiluna sp.
CCGGTCTCTCGGTTTCGCGAGTTGTCAATTCGATAGAAGCGGTCGAAGATTTTCTCCCGCAAACTCTCTGGAACACCTTCACCTCGATCGATGACACTGACTCGAATTTTGCTGTCCTGTTCCTTAACCTCGACAGTCACCTCAGAGGATTTGGGGGCAAATCTGGCAGCGTTAGCAAGCAGGTTAGTGAGTACCTGCTTTATTCGATCTCCATCGATTTCCAAAATGCAAGTCTTTAGTTCTGAAGAGACGCGGAAACTAATGTCCTGATGAGCAACTGATGCGTCCTTCACACTGGCTTGTGCTAGCTCAATTAGATCGGAAGGCTTTTTCTTCATGTTCTCTAACTCGTCCATACGGGTTAGCGTGAGCAGACTTTCGACTAGCCCGCTCATTCGGATCGCTTCACTTTCAATTCGACCCATGGCCTCGTTGAGATCTTGTTTGCTCTTGATGGCACCCATGCGATAAAGCTCTGCGTATCCGCGCACAGTCACCAGCGGAGTTCGCAGTTCGTGGCTGGCATCAGAGACAAAGCGACGCATTTGATTCAGGGTCTTATCCTTGCCTCTAACGGCCGATTCAATTGAGTCAAGCATGCTGTTAAGGGCACGGTTGATTCTTCCGATCTCGGTCTTGCCGTGGTGCTGGACCAAACGCGAGGAGAACTTTCCGCTCTTGACGGCTTCTGCTGTGCGCTCTACTTCCTTCAAGGGCCTAAGGGCAGAGGTGATTGTCAGCCAGATTGCCAAACCTGATAGGAAAAGTAGTAGGACTCCGAATCTGCCACCGATTACGCCGTATTCATTGATGATCTGACGGTTTGTGTTGGTTGGAAGGCCGACCACCACTGAACCATTGGCATTTTGCAGGGGAAGCGCGACCACGCGCCATTCCTGGTCTGGTCCATCCACCTCCACCTCAGCATCAAATGGAACACCACCAATTTCTAAGACTTTTTCGCTGGTGAGGGTTGAGAAGTTGGGAACCTGTCGGCCGCCACCGGTGGCGGAGACCAGTCCCAGAAACTGATTGCCCTGCGAATCAAGAATTGCGATGTAGTAGTCGCTTGGCAGTGCAGGCAGAGTCAAATCGCCAGTGGTCACTCGAATTTGCAGGCGAAGTGGATTTTCAGCTCTGAGTTGGTTGGCGGTTGCAATCAAGAGATTGTCAGTGTTTTGCTGCAGGTAAGTTGAAAGCAGTGCAACTGTGCCCGCGCTAGAGATTGTTAGCAGAAATCCAATTAGAAAAACTGACATCGTTGTTAGCTTGGCCCGCAGAGAAACTCTTTCCCAGGCTGCTAAAAAACGATTCTTCAATTTGGTTAGGCCTTAGGACCCTTGAGCATGTAGCCAACTCCGCGCTTGGTGACAATTAGTGGCTCGCTAGAAATTGGATCTAATTTCTTTCTTAGGTAGGAAACATAGGATTCAACAATTCCCATTTCGCCGTTGAAATCGTACTCCCAAACGTGGTCAAGAATTTGTGCCTTCGTCAGCACTCGGTTTGGGTTGGTTGCCAAGTAACGAAGCAGTTGATATTCGGTGGGGGATAGGTCTACGAGTTCTCCCTTGACCGTTACCTCATGCGCATCCTCGTTGATAGTTAGCTCACCAACCGAGATAACTGACTTGGTTTGATCCTTGCCGGTTCGGCGCATAATTGCGCTGATGCGGGCGATGATCTCATCAAGGCTGAAAGGCTTAGTGACATAGTCATCACCGCCAACCGTGAGACCGGTGACTTTGTCCTCGGTGTCATCACGGGCAGTCAAAAATAGGATCGGAGTTTCAATGCCAAGGCTGCGAATCTTCTTGGTCACACCAAAGCCCGAGATATCAGGCAGCATCACGTCCAGCAAGACCACATCTGGTTGATTGTCGACAATCTTGTTGATTGCTTCGTTGCCGTTAGCGGCGGTTAGAACCTGGTGGCCCTGAAAGCGCAAGCTCGCAGAGAGCAGGTCGCGAATGTTCGGTTCGTCATCAACTACCAGCACCTTGAGATTTTCCATATAAAGAGTCTGCCTGAGAAGACTGGAAGATTTCTGAGAATTAGCTGGACTAGAAGTCTTCTGCGTTCAAAATCTCATAGGAGTAGCCCTGCTCAGCCAAGAATCGCTGTCGGTTCTGGGCAAAGTCTTGTTCGACGGTGTCTCGCGCTACCAGGGTAAAAAACTGGGCAGTCCTTCCGTCCTGTTTGGGTCTTAGCAAGCGACCAAGTCTTTGAGCTTCTTCCTGCCTCGATCCAAATGATCCAGAAATTTGAATTGCAAGTGAAGCCTCCGGCAGATCGACTGAAAAGTTAGCCACCTTCGACACAACCAGTGCCTTTAGTTTGCCGGTTCGGAAATCAGCAAAGAGCTGCTCTCTTTCCACCACTGGCGTCTCGCCAGTTAGCTTCGGGATTCCTAGCGATTTTGAGACTTCATCAATCTGGTCGAGATACTGTCCAATGATCAGGGTTGGCTCAGCGGGATACTTATCAAGCAATTTTCTGAGAATTGGAAGCTTGGCGTTTGCGGTAGCAGCAATTCTAAATCTGGCATCTGCGTCACTAATTGCATATTTCATGCGATCTTCATCGGGAAGAGTAATTCGAATCTCATAACATTTTGCAGGAGCGATATAGCCCTGAGCTTCAATGTCCTTCCATGGTGCATCAAATCGCTTTGGTCCGATTAGTGAAAAGACATCTGACTCGCGGCCATCTTCTCGCACCAGCGTTGCCGTAAGTCCGAGTCTGCGTCTGGCCTGCAGATCAGCCGTCATCTTGAAAATGGGTGCGGGTAGTAAGTGAACCTCATCATAAATAATCAATCCCCAGTCGCGGGCATTAAGCAGTGCAAGGTGAACAAATTCGCCCTGCTTCTTAGTTGTGAGAATTTGATATGTAGCGATGGTGACAGGAGCGAGCTGTTTTGACGCCCCAGAGTATTCCGCAACGTCTTCTTCTTTCAAGTCGGTGCGCTTGAGCAGCTCATCTCGCCATTGCCTGGCGGCGACGGTGTTGGTCACCAAAATCAGGGTGTTGGTATCGAAGTGAGCCATCGCCGCAGCCCCAACCAGCGTCTTACCTGCACCACACGGCAGAACAACCACGCCTGACCCACCCGCGGCAAACTTCTCAACAGCTTGTTTTTGGTAGTCGCGCATGGACCAACCAGCTAGATCAAGTTCTATGTTGTGCGGGGTGCCAGGAGTAAATCCGGCATTATCTTCAGCTGGCCAACCCAACTTCAATAGCTGCTGCTTTAGTTGCCCCCGAGCCCAATCCCGAATTCGATAGCCGTCTTCAACTTTTCCTTCTAATAGTTCTGAAATCTTCGGATTGGTGGTCACCTCTGTCAGAACGGCAAGGTTGCTACTTTGCAGTAGCAAGCCCTCTTCGTCTCGCGAGATAACAAGCTTTCCAAACCGGTCGATGGTGCTGCGAATCTCTGAGGTTACGGTTTCCGGCAGCGGATACTTGGACCACTTAGTCAGCGAATCAATAATGAAGTCGGCGTTGTGGCCAGCGGCCCTGGCATTCCACAGCCCCAGCCGACTGATCCGATAGGTATGGATGTGCTCCGGGGCTCTTTCTAGCTCGGCAAATATCGCTAGTTCGTGACGAGCTTCTTCGGCATCGGCGTGATCAGTTTCCAGCAAAACTGTTTTGTCACTTTGAACAATCAGTGGCCCGGGCATCCGTCCAGCCTAACTCAGCACAACCGAACTAATGCGGCCAAGGGGCAGGGTGCGCTCGGCCTGCTTAGCTTCGTCTCGTCCTCGAAGGCGGTTGTTAGCAAGCCCTAGCGGGGTGAGCAGCAGTTCAGTTTGGGTGCCATCGATATCAATTTTTACGCTCACCTGGAGCTTGTTTTTGATCGCAAACTCCAGCTGCCTTGCCACATCTCCCAGGTCGGCGCTCGCCCGCTCACCGCTTTGCAAGGCTGTCGCCCTTGCAAGAAGTTCTGACTGGTCAGCAAGTTCTGCTGCCGGTGAGCTGAAGCGCGGTGAGATTATTTTGCCCTGGTCATCAACCATGACTGCCGGGTAACCAGCGTCTCTGAGCGAGAAGTAGCAAAGCTCTTGCGAGGCCGCCGTGGCGAGCTTCCCATCAGTCTTTCTGATTGATAAGTGGGAGAGCGATCGCTCATTACTGATTTGTGTTAGCAGAATTTCATCTTCAGAAACAATTTCAGTTTGATTACCAGAGACTACCCGCAGTGAACCAAAGCGCCTGGCTGTCTCTTCGAGCAGATAGCTAACTGGCTGGGGAAGTACACCAGCGGTTGCTGTTTCCAAAACCTGTTTGATTTCAGCAACTTCGCCGCCTGACTCCAGGTGATGCGAGACCGATAAGGAGGTCAGTCGAAAGCGACAGGCAAGCCCAAGGTCTTCGCTGTCGGCAAAGGAATCCAGTTTTCGCTGCAGGCCCGCATCAATCGGACCTGGGCAAATTACCGTCAGATCTCCCTGCACTATTAGTTTCTGCTGAGTCTTGGGCAGCTCTGCCACGGAAGAGCGAATCACAGCGGCCAAACCTCCAGCTAAAGACACTGGTCTGGGTTGATCGCGATCCAGCAAACCAAGGCTGGCTCCGAACTGCAGCACCAATAGCTTTGATTGATCCAATAGCGGATACTCAGCTGCAATCTGATCGGTGATGCGCGAGTCATCCAGATTTAGCTTGGGTAAGTCCCAACAGGCAGAGACTAAAAATGAATATGCCTCCGCTCGACTGAGCTCCAACCAGCGCTGCGCCTTTTCACTAGCCACCCAGCGACCGGCATGCTCAGCCAGCAAGCCGGAGAATTGGGCAAGCCGAAACCGTGTCTGCAGCTCAGCGGTTGACCACTTTAGTTTCTCCGCAATCAATTTGGCATCGGTGGCCTTCAGGCCGGTTCTGGTTTTTTCAAACCAGTGCTGTTCTAATGCAAAGAGAATTTCGGTAATTGCCAACAAGGTTTCGTAGGCAGAGAGTGAGCTTGCCGGTTGGGAGAGTCTGGGCGGTGGCAGTGGCTTGAGGTGCCTCAGCGCCTCCTGCGCCTCTTCGAAAATCTTGCTGTCTGCAAGAAATGCTGCCTTCAGAGCGGCTGAATTTTTTCCTTGAGCGAGATTAGCCAGTTCTTTTTTGCTCAGTCTGCGAATGCGCTCTTCCAGTTCTCGCTTTGAAAGTAGCAACTTGGACAGATCAAATAAATCGGAGCAGCTGGCACTCGAGCCCACCAGTGAGCCCAGTAGCTTGGCTAGCTCTTCCCCCGGCAGCGCCTTCAGACGATTAGCGAGCGGAAGAATTGAAGTCAATTATCGCGAGCCTCTCTAGAGCGGCGAATGATGGCTGCCACTAGCAGGGCAATGATCATCAAGAAGCCCACCGGTAGCCCAATCAGTGGAAGCTGAGCCAGCAGCACCGGCAGCTCGGTCACCCCAAAAAAGACCAGCAGCAGCGTGGTCAAGATCGACAGGACGGACAGGCCAATCACGGACACGGCCATGGCGGCCAAAACTATCTCGACCCTGGACTGCTTGCGGTTTTCAGGCATCCGTTAAGCCTATTGCTTTGGGTTACACTTGCCTGCGACTTATGAAAGGGAAGCAATGCCAACTGGTCGGGTGAAGTTCTTTGATGATGAAAAGGGCTTTGGGTTTATCGCTGGTGACGACGGCAGCGAGGTCTTTTTGCACGCCTCGGCGCTTCCTGCTGGCACCGGCACCATCCGCCCTGGCACCAGGGTCGAATACGGCATCGTCGATGGCCGAAAGGGTGCGCAGGCACTGTCGCTGAGAGTTTTGGAAGTGCCAACGCTCGCTGCCACTTCCCGCAAGCCAGCTGAGGATCTAGCCATCATTACCGAGGACCTGATTCGTTTGTTGGACCAGATCGGATCTTCGCTCAAGCGCGGAAAGTATCCAGAAGCCAACCACGCTCGAAAAGTGGCTCAGCTATTGAGGCGAGTAGCCGATGAGCTTGAGGGGTAATAAGCACCAAGCACTTGCAAAGAGTGCCCTGAGCGAATTCAGCGATGGCAGCTTCGGCAAATTCATCTCTGAAAAAGAAGTGCAAAAGGGAATCTTTGACGTCTGCTTTGAATCAACCAAGCGCGGATATGAGGGTTGGCAGTGGGTGGTCACCGTCACTCAACCAGACAAGCGCAAGCCTCCCACCATCTCCGAGGTGACACTCGTGGCTGGCCCCAAGGCGCTGTTAGCGCCAGCCTGGGTGCCATGGTCTGAGCGACTAAAAGAATTTAGAGAACTACTTCGAAAAGAAGGTAAGGCCAAGACTGACGCTGAGGCAGATGCTCTGATTTCTCAGATGTCAGGAGCGAACAGTGAGCAGGCCAATACCACCAAGGAGCGCGCCGATCGCGGCAGTGTGCAGCCACCAGTCAAGACCCGCGTTCGCAAGCGACTGATAAAACGCAGCGAGGATAATCAAGGCGACCAGCCAAGCAACGGTTCCGATAGCGAGCACCAGTCTGATGTTGACCTTGACCGGGTCTAATTCCTGATCGCTCATAGCCGCTCCAACACATAATCGATGCAATTCGTCAGAGCCTCTAGGTCCGACTTTTCGACTGAAACAAAGGTGGCAATTCTCAGCTGATTCTTGCCTAGCTTGCGATATGGATCGGTATCGACAATGTCGTTCTCGCGAAGAATTTGAGCAATCCCCAGAGCATCAATGTGGTCGGCAAAATTGATCGTTGCAACCAGCTGGGAGCGGTGGTGTGGGTTTTTCACAAATGCTTCAGTAAGCGGATTCTTTTCCGCCCAGTCAAACAAAACCTTCGAGTTGGCCTTGGTCTTGTCATCTGCCCAAGCAAGTCCACCGTTTGCCAATATCCACTGGATCTGATCGTTTAGAAAAAACAAAGTTGCTAGAGCTGGCGTGTTTAGGGTGTAGTTCTCTCTCGAATTGTCCAGTGCTAGTTTCAGGCTCAAGATGTTAGGGATGTAACGACCAGAGGCACTAACTCGCTCAATTCGCTCCAAGGCTCTTGGTGAAACTAGCGCCAGCCACAAGCCACCATCGGAAGCAAAGTTTTTTTGCGGAGCAAAGTAGTAAACGTCGGTTTGAGTAATGTCGAAATCAATACCACCAGCAGCCGAGGTCGCATCGGTCAACATCAATGCGTCAGCGTCTGCTCCTGCCACGCGCAAAACATCGGTGACGACTCCAGCTGAAGTCTCGTTGTGTGGATAGGCATAGATGTCCACGCCAGCCTCGGCAATCAGGTCAGATCTGGTACCGGGCTCAGCTTCAATTACCGTTGGTTTTTCCAACCAGGGAGCCGCCAAGATTTTTGCAAACTTATTTCCAAACTCACCGTGCACCAGCGCTTGTGCTTTTTTCTCGGCCAAAGAGAAGGTCGCGGCATCCCAAAAGGCAGAGGCTCCGCCATTTCCAAGAATTACCTCATACCCAGCCGGTGCTCTGAACAACTGGGACAGGCCCCGCTTGATGTCGCCAACCAGAGCCCTGATTGGCGGCTGGCGGTGCGAGGTACCCATAAATTGCTGAGCGAATACCTGAAAGTTCTCAAACTGCTCGGGTCGCATTCTCGAGGGGCCGCAACCGAATCGTCCGTCCCGGGGACGAATAGAATTCGGAATAAGGATTTGCGGCACGCTGAAAGTTTATCGGCATGACTAGTCTTACTACTCAGGACAAACATGACAGATCTAATCGATACCACCGAGATGTATCTCAAGGCCATTCTGGAGCTTGAGGAGGAAGGCATCACCCCGATGCGCGCTCGCATCGCGGAGCGCCTTGATCACTCCGGTCCCACCGTCTCCCAGACCGTCGGGCGAATGGAGCGCGACGGACTACTGGTTGTCGAGGATGATCGAAGACTTAACTTCACAGACGAGGGTCGACTGACCGCCATCGAGGTTATGCGAAAGCACCGGCTGGCTGAACTGATGCTGCTCGAGATAGTGGGCTTGAGCTGGGAAAAGATTCACGACGAGGCTTGTCGCTGGGAGCACGTCATGAGCGAAGAGGTTGAGCGAAAGCTAATCGAGCGGCTAGACAACCCAACTCACTCACCCTTTGGAATGCCAATTCCAGGACTTGAACTGTTGGGACTGCCAGCGGTTGAAAACACCCAGTGTCAGCCGGTGACCGAGGCTGGAGCCGGCGAATACCAGCTTTGCCGGATCGGGGAGCCGGTCCAGATTGATCCTGCCTTTTTGACCCAGTTGGCCAATTTGGGGCTAAAACCTGGGGTTTCGGTAAACGTGTCGGAAGCCGGCAATGGCTGGCTAATGACCGCCAGTGGTGGGCAAGAGGGCCTTTTGTTGGATGAGCGTTACGGTCAACACCTCTTTATTAGCCCCTCGGCTATCAAATAGTTATAATCTTGGCTTGGAAGTCCAAGTGAGTATTTCGGAGGATTCCTTTTGATTTCACAATCAACGAGCCCAGCCTCGCGCAAGCAATTGCGTAAGTTGGAACGCAGCTCTGCCAAGGCAGCTGGTCGTGGCTCGATTCGTGCATTCATGACCTTTCTCTCGACTACTGGTCTGATGGCCACCGTTGCACTTCCTTCATATGGTTTCTCTCCAGAGATCACGGCCGTTGCCGGTCTGACAGTTGACAATGAATTAGTTCAGATCTCCGCACCCTCACAGGGACTTGCGGTGGCAACTGTTCGAGCCGTTGAGTTCTCCAGAGGCAACTATGAGCCAGCCGACGCTGAGGATTTTGCAGAGCAGCCCAGGGTCAGCAGCTATACCGGACCGCTAGCCGAGGACTACCTGGCAAGACCAAGATTTAGTGAAATCACCAGCTCCAACATCATGCAGGCATCAGCTGAGCTGGTTGGTACGCCATACGTCCACGGCGGCAGAACCCCTGCCGGCATCGACTGCTCCGGCTACACACTCTTTGTCTATGCCCAGTTCGGAGTCAAGCTTCCACACAGCGTTTACCAGCAGGCCAAGCTCGGAAAGAAGATTCCACTGTCTGAGGCAGTCCCGGGTGATTTGGTCATCTTCAACGACTTCAGTCACAACGGAATCTATGCCGGTGGTGGCAACTTCTATCACGCGCCCCAAAAGGGTGACCGCGTCAAGCTGGCTCCAATCTTCACCGAGCGCTACCACATCGTCCGCGTAGCCGACGTGGCCAACTACTAAACCTTCAGTTTCCTTCTGCGTTTCTGCCAACTTTTGGCTCGTTCTGCTCTTACTCTTTTTTCAAGTTTTTGAATGGAGCAGGGGAGGTCGAGATGCCACTAGAC
>JBMLPC010000075.1:0-10683 GCA_049242305.1 Aquiluna sp.
GTCGGTTGACCGACCCCTGTTTGTTGGCTAGAATTTCAGGCTGTTGCCCGCTTTTGAGGAAGCGGAAAATCCCAGAAAGTTAGGTTAGAAGTGGTTTACGCAGTTGTTCGTGCCGGCGGCCGCCAGGAAAAGGTCGAGGTTGGCACTATCGTCACCATGAACCGGATCGAGCAGTCATCCGGCACTGTCGAGCTACCTGCACTTTTGGTTGTAGATGGCGACAAGGTCACTTCTGACCCACAAGCACTTGCCAAGGTCAAGGTTGTAGCTGAAGTTATTGACCAAACCCGTGGACCAAAGATTGTTATTCAGAAATACAAGAACAAGACTGGTTACAAGAAGCGCCAGGGTCACCGTCAGGATCTGACTCGCGTAAAAGTTACCGAGATTAAGTAGGTAGAGAAAAATGGCATCCAAAAAGGGAGTTAGTTCAACCCGCAACGGTCGCGATTCAAACGCACAGCGTTTGGGAGTAAAGCGCCACGACGGTCAGGCAGTTAATGCTGGTGAAATTTTGGTTCGTCAGCGTGGAACACACTTCCACCCGGGTAAGAACGTCGGCATTGGAAAAGACGACACCTTGTTTGCACTGGCCGCCGGTGCAGTTCAGTTCGGTTCCAAGTCGGGTCGACAAGTGGTGAACGTAGTCACCCAGTAAAGGTTTTCAAAACCGAGGCGGACCCGAAGGGTCCGCCTCTTTTTAGTTGAGGAGAGTAATGGTCAGCTTTGTCGATCATGTGACTCTTCATTTGCGTGCAGGTGATGGCGGAGATGGCTGCACCTCAATCCGTCGCGAGAAATTTAAACCACTCGCTGGACCAGACGGTGGCAATGGTGGTGATGGTGGATCAATCACCTTGGTTAGCGACCACAACGTAACGACTCTGCTTGATTATCATCATCGACCTCACCGCGTTGCCAAATCTGGTGGCAGCGGAAAGGGCGACTACAACAATGGTGAAATGGGCGAGGACTTGGTTCTGCCGGTTCCCGTTGGAACGGTAGTCAAGGATGCAGAAGGCAATGTCATCGCTGACCTTGAGTATTCGGGAATGGAACTCTTGGTTGCCCGCGGTGGTGCAGGTGGTCTTGGCAATGCCGCTCTTGCTAATCGCAAACGCATTGCACCCGGTTTCCATTTGCTTGGTGTGCCGGGTTGGCGCGGAGATATTCAACTTGAGCTGAAGACAGTTGCCGACATTGCATTGGTTGGTTTCCCATCAGCAGGTAAGTCATCTTTGGTTGCCGCTTTGAGTTCGGCCAGACCCAAGATCGCGGAGTATCCGTTTACCACGCTTCACCCAAACCTTGGGGTTGTTGCGGCAGGAGACTATCGCTACACCATCGCCGATGTTCCCGGCCTAATTGAAGGAGCATCCGAAGGCAAGGGGCTTGGTCTTGATTTTCTTCGTCACGTTGAACGCTGCAGTGCTTTGTGTCACGTGATTGACTGCGCAACCCTTGAACCAAATCGCGATCCGATGTCGGACTACCTGGTCATCAAGCAAGAACTTGCCAAGTATCAAGTTCCAGAGGGTCAATTACCCCTGCTAGAGCGCCCGCAAGTCATAGCCCTGAACAAGATAGATGTTCCAGAGGCTAAGGAGTTGGCAGACTTTGTGAAGGCTGATTTCGAGGCGATGGGCTTCCAGGTCTTTCTGATTTCAACCGCCTCTCGAGAAGGTCTGTCGCAGTTGAGCTTTGCTCTTGCTGCACTAGCGAACGCTCATAGACCAAAGGCTGAAACCACTAAGCGATTCTCTCTGCTTGAAGAGAAGGAGGACTCGAAGTTCTTGGTGCAGGCCGAGGAGCTAGATGGCGAAATCGTTTACCGCATTACCGGCAGTAAGCCGGAGCGATGGGTTGCCCAGACTAACTTTGGTAACTCGGAGGCAATCGGGTATTTGTCAGAACGACTAAACAAATTGGGTATTGAAGATGCTCTAACTAAAGCTGGAGCTAAGGCGGGGTCAACCGTGATTATTGGCAAAGAAAACGGTGTTGTTTTTGATTGGGATCCCTATATCTCTTCGGTTGTTGAAACGATAGAATCTCCTCGTGGGACTGACGTGCGCTTGGATGGCACCGATCGCCGCACCACCAAGGAACGCCGGGCTGAGTATTACGAGATGATGGATCAGCGAGCACGTGGAAGAGCTGAGCGCCAGGCCATTCGAGAAAAGAACCTAAAGGCGGAAGATAGTGAGTAACCAGAAGCTTTTGTCGCGAGCCGAGCGGGTAGTTATCAAGGTTGGTTCGAGTTCAATCACCGGGGTCAATGAAGCAAACCTCGATCGAATTGTTGACCTAGCAGTGAGGCTGAAGAACTCGGGCAAGCAGGTAATAGTGGTTAGCTCCGGCGCTATTGCTACAGCGGCTCCACTAGTTGGGCTAACAGTGAAGAGTGAAGACCTAGCAACATCGCAGGCCCTGGCAAGCATTGGGCAGGCCAAGTTGATGAGCAGATATGAAAGGTCTCTTGCCAAGCACTCTTTGATGCCTGGCCAGATCCTGCTAACCGTTGACAATCTTGATGAGGATGTCACTCGGGAAAATGCTCTGCGAGCACTTGAGCGCCTGCTAGAAATTGGGGTGCTTCCGGTCATTAATGAGAATGACTCGGTGGCAACCAATGAGATTCGATTTGGCGACAATGATCAGCTTGCAGCGCGCGTTGCCTTACTGGCTAAGGCAGATCTCCTTGTTTTGCTCAGTGATATCGACGCCCTCTACACCAAGCCACCGAGCGAACTGGGTGCTGAGCCGATAGCAGTCGTCGAGGCAGACGATCAACTCGAAGCAATTCAAATATCTGGCACCTCTACCGGTTATGGAACGGGCGGAGCCCTCACCAAGCTAGCTGCTGCCAAACTGGCAACCAGTGGGGGAGTTAGCGTGCTTCTCACCTCAGCAGCAAACGTTGACCTGGTCGACAGCGAAGAGTGCACTCACACCTGGTTTAAACCATCGACTACTAACCAAGATTAGGCTTGTTAGATGAGCGTCCAAGAACTCCTGTTGGCTGCCAAGCAGTCTGCGCCTTTACTTGCTCGTGCTCAAAGCAGTGACAGAAATCAAGCACTAGCTGCGATTGCCGACGAGCTCTCAGCTCGCGCAGGGGAAGTTCTTTCCGCAAATGCTATCGATCTAGAAAATGGCAAGGAAAAGCTTTCAACTGGACTCTTAGATCGACTGCGACTAACTCCTGAGCGAATTACTGGTCTGGCCAAGGCTGTTCGTGAAGTTATTGAACTTGAAGATCCCATTGGAAAAGTTTTGGAGGAAAAGACCCTCCCCAACGGTTTGCTACTGCAAAAGATTTCTGTGCCGCTTGGCGTCATCGGCTGCATTTATGAAGCAAGACCCAATGTCACCATCGACATTGCAGCACTTGCAATCAAGAGCGGCAACGCTGTGGCGTTGCGTGGTGGCTCAGCGGCGGAGAATACAAACAAAGTACTCGTGGACATAATTCAGGCTGGTCTGCGAAAGGCCAGTCTTCCTTCAGCGCTTGTTCAAACTATTGATGAGTTTGGACGCGAAGGTGCTCAGCAGATGATGCAGGCACGAGGCTTGATTGATGTTCTGATTCCAAGGGGCTCCGCTAATTTGATCCAAACCGTTGTGCATGAATCAAAGGTTCCAGTAATTGAAACTGGTGACGGGGTTGTGCACATTTACGTCGATTCAGAAGTAGACCACTCGATAGTTGCTCCGATAGTTGTGAATTCCAAGGCGCAGCGTCCATCCGTCTGCAATTCATTGGAAACTCTCTTGATTCATAAAGATGTGGCCAAATCTCTTTTGCCTGAAATAGCCAAGTCGCTAAAGGATGCCGGCGTAACAATTCATGGTTGCGAAAAAACTCAGGAGATCATTGAGTGCGTGCCTGCCACCGAGCAAGATTGGGCAACTGAATATTTGAGCTTGGATCTTTCGGTAAAGGTGGTTGAAAGCCTGGACGAGGCACTAAAGCACATTGCCCGCTACTCCACGCATCACACTGAATCAATCTTGACCGCCAACCAGGCAAACGCCGAGCGCTTCTTGACTGAGAACGATTCGGCCGTTGTTATGGTGAATGCCTCTACCAGGTTCACCGATGGCGGAGAGTTTGGATTTGGCGCTGAGGTTGGGACTTCAACCCAAAAACTGCATGCCCGCGGCCCAATGGGCCTGCGGGAATTGACCAGTAGCAAGTGGCTAGTCCGTGGCTCTGGGCAGGTCCGAAGCTAGACTAGAGACAACCTAGGAGTAAAAGTGATTTCAATTCTGATTTCTGAGGGTGCAATTGTGCACCACACCGAGCTTCCCATGCCTGCAATTCTGTACGGTGCACTTGCTATGGCAGCTTTTCTGGCACTAGCCGCCGTCACTTGGTCCTATCGCGATGTTTCAAACCGCAATCCAAAGCGATCTGAGCGGGCAGGCCACTAACAGCTAATGACTGCCAGGCGTCTGAGAATTGGCGTGATGGGTGGCACCTTCGACCCAATTCACCATGGCCACCTGGTGGCAGCCAGTGAGGCTGCCGACGCATTTTCATTAGATGAAGTAATTTTCGTCCCAACTGGCAATCCTGGAAACAAGACCGCAATCAGCAGTCCCGAACATCGCTACCTGATGACCGTCATTGCAACCGCGGCCAACCCGCGCTTCACCGTGAGCAGGGTTGACATCGATCGACCCGGTATCACTTACACCATCGACACTCTGACTGAATTATCAAGAGCCAGACCTGAAGCGGACCTCTACTTCATTTCTGGAGCGGATGCCATTGCCCAAATTCTTGCTTGGAAAGAAGTTGACTCAATTTGGTCACTCGCTCATTTTGTGGCAGTAACTAGACCCGGTCATCAGCTGCAGCTTCCGCAGGTGAAGGAAGCAAGAATCACTCAGCTGGAGGTACCAGCCCTTTCAATTTCATCAACTGACATTCGTAATCGTGCGGCCGCTGGCAAGCCAATTTGGTATTTGGTGCCAGACGGTGTTGTTCAATACATCGCAAAACACAAGCTTTACAGGATTCACAGTGACTCAGTACGCAACTAGACGAGAGCTCAGAGAAGCTGAGAGGCGCGGTCTTGTTCCGCAGATTACTGCCGAACCAGAAGCTGCGGCTCAGCCGACCACAACTTTGCCAAATGTAGACCTAAAGAATCTGACTCGTCGACAAATGAAAGAGCTTGGGCTCTTTGATAATCCGGAGAAATTGTTGGCGGCCCCAGTTGCCCCAGTTGCCCCAGTTGCCCCAGTTGCGCCGATTGCGGCTCCTGAGGCCCCGAAGCCTGAGCCAGCCAGCCAGCCCCTGCCACTGACAATTCCCGATATTGATTTTCCTAAAACTGATTTCAACGAACAAAACTTCTTGGCAGAGCCAACGACTGCTTCAATTGTCCTCGAGCGAGCTCCAGAGGCAATTGTTCTACCGATAGACACTGGTGAAATCGCAATCACTACTAATTCAATCCAGGTAGTGACCGATCCAATTACATCTCCAACTACTGGCAACTTTGACGGAAGCGAGCTTGATCAGATCATCCTGTCGGACGATGCCGTGACAGGAATTATCTCGGTTGTTGAGCCAATTAGTGCGCTTGACCTAATCGATCAGCGTGCGGCGAGCGGGGTTGTCCCGGCCTCCGTTTTGTCTAAGGGCTGGTGGAAACCATGGGCTATTGGCATTGGTGCCATTTTGATGACCGTGGCAGCCGTCCTCGCTATTTTCTTCATGTTGAATGCGGTTGGTTCTAACTAGTGAGTGTTAGTAAAGAAACTCTGGCAAACCTTGCGGTTGCAGTTTCTGCAGCAAATGAAAAATTAGGGGAGAACTTGGTTGCCCTGGACGTTTCGGAACCTTTTGCCCTTGCAGAGGTATTCCTGATGGTCTCGGCTAAAAGCGATCGGCAAGTATTGGCCATTGCAGATGCAATTCAGGAAGCGCTGCAGAAAGTTGGAGTCAAAGCCAGATTTATTGAAGGCCGAGAGGCTGCCCGCTGGGTTTTGCTAGATTTTGGCGATTTGGTTGTGCACGTCATGCATGAAACAGAAAGGGAGTTTTACTCTCTAGAGCGGCTGTGGCGGGACTGCCCGGTGGTGCCAGCTAGTTGATTTCTGTGTAGACTAAAGCGGTTTTTGGGCCTGTGGCGCAGTTGGTAGCGCACCTGCATGGCATGCAGGGGGTCAGGGGTTCAAGTCCCCTCAGGTCCACCAATTACTTCGACCAGCTTGTTCTTACTGGTTTGCCCTCTCAGTATCTTTACTTCAGATTTCGCAACACCGTAATGCTCAGCTAGTACACAAACCAACGCCCAATTGGTCTTGCCGTCCTGCGGCTGAGCCCGAAGCCAAACCCGCAGGCCCTGATCAGTTTCCTCAACCAGGTTTTTCGAGGAGCCTGGCTTCACGTTGACGCTTATTCGCACCCCTAAAGGATACAAACCAACCCAGGGGCCAGTAAGTTTGCAGGATTTTTCCAGCAAGCTCGCCTACACTTTTCCCATAAACCCCTATGGAGGAACGTTGTCACACAACCCGATTTTCAATCAGGCTGTTCGAACCGGCATTGCCGCATCTGAAATGACCCCGGTCGAGGTCGACCAAGAGTTTGGTCGCCTAACTGGTAAGCGCATGACCATGGAAGGAACTACTTCCAAAGTAATTGGCATGCTGCTGGCAGTTTTGATTGGTGCAGGTGTCACTTGGTTCTTTGGACTATACGGATTTGTTTTGCCAGCAATGCTGGTTGGTTTGGGACTTGGTCTATGGGCCTCATTCTCTAAGACAGTTCGACCTGGCGTGATGATGGCCTATGCGCTGGTGCAGGGTGTCTTTATTGGCGGTCTGAGCGGAATTCTGGAGAGCATGTATCCAGGAATTGTGCAGACTGCAGTAATTGGAACCTTCGCCACCGCCGGTGGAATGTTCTTGGCCTATCGATTTGGCTGGGTAAAGGTTGACGCGAGATTCACCCGCTTCATGACCTTTGCACTTATCGGTTACTTTGCTTTTGCTCTGATCAACCTAGGATTTGCCCTGTTTGCCGGAGCTAGCGTTTACTCTTCACCATTTGGTTGGTTAGTTGCGCTGGTTGGTGTTGGACTAGCTGCCTTCACGCTGAACCTGGACTTTGAGACCATTCGATACGGAATTCAGCAGGGCTGGGCAGAAGACATGGAGTGGCGAGCAGCTTTCGGTCTAACCGCATCACTGCTCTGGCTCTACGTTGAAATCATCAGACTGCTGTCGATTTTCAACCAAGAGTAAGAACCGCTTTCCCAATCACGCCAGAGTTGCCTGAGATCCCAGGCATTCTCGGCCAGGATCGAGACCCCTCGCACTCCGGTGCGGCGGGTCTTTCCTGATATTAGGAGCAGTCGATTTTGAAATAACAAGCTCGCGCACCTGCGCTGAGCCTCATCAAAAAAGGTTGCATCGGCACAGCCGGTGCCATCGTCCAAGCTGATGAAAACAACTCTTTTGCCACTGCGCATAGGAGGGGTCTGAGTGGCCACCCTAACTCCCGCGACTAAGACCTCAGTATTGCTTCTTAGATTTACCAGTTCGCTCGCTCTCACCACTCCCAGCTCATCCAGCATTTGTTGAAACTGTTCAATCTCATGCTGCGAGATATCCATACCTGTAATCGCAAGCTCGCTCTCAAGCTGTTCCTGCTTTGATTGCTCCGGGTTTCCAGTTGGGAGATTTTGAAGTGCGCCAAGAGCAAAACTGAGCTGATTGGCATCAATCGGCTTTGGCCGCTTGGCGGAAAGCTGACGAATATAAATCAACAGGTCAGATCGATTGCTTTGGGAATCAATACCGGCAATACCGGCTAGGCCATCCAGTGCCCCAATCAGAGCCAGCCTTTCCAGTGTTCGCCTGGAAGGTCTGGCGCGTTGATAGAAATCAGAAATATCAACAAAGGGCTGCTCACAGATGATTCTTTCAATTTCAGGAGTAGAAATACCGGCAATGTCGGTCAGCGCTAGTCGTACCGCATTGCCAGAGTCTGTTTTTTCAACCAGGTATTCATTTGTTGAGTAATTAACATCGATTGGCAAAATCTTCACTCCCAGCCTTCGAGCCTCTGTCAAAAGCAATCGCTTTGGATACATTCCAGGGTCGTGGGTTAGCAGACCGGCTATGAACTCGGTGGGGTAGTGAGTTTTTAGCCAGGCGGATTGATAGGTGGGAAGAGCAAACGCAGCGCCGTGTGCTTTACAAAACCCAAAGCTGCCAAAGCCTTCAATAATTAACCACACCCTGTCAATTACTGACTTGCTATAACCGCGGGCAAGGGCGGAGTTACGAAAATACTTTTCAATGGCTGGAATCTTGTAATCCTTTCCAAGCATCCTGCGCATTTCATCGGCCCTGGCCAGTGTGCAGCCGGTCATCTTCTGCATGATCTTCATCAACTGTTCGTGAAACACCACTACGCCATAACTTTCTTCCAGAATTGGCCGCAGGTCAGGATGGATGTAATCAGGTTGAGCAAGGCCGTGTCTACCATCCAGATATGGCTTAATCATGTTGCCCTTCATTGGGCCGGGCCTGAAAAGTGAAATCTGCAGAGTTAGATCATTAAACTCAGTGGGCTGATGCTTACCGGTCAGCTCTCTTTGACCAGGGGATTCAATTTGAAAAACCCCCAAAGTATTGGTTGTTCTAATCTGCTTATAAACCAGCGGGTCGTCCTTAGCAATCGAGTCCAGTTCTATGACTTCTTGATTTACTCGCTTGGCCTCCCTAACCGCATAAGCCATGGCGCTTTGCATCCTTACGCCCAGCACATCCAGCTTCAAAAACCCCATCGGATCCATATCGTCTTTATCAAACTGACTCATTGGCAACCCGATACCACTGGCTTCGGTCGGAGTTAGATCCAGCAAAGAAGAATTTCCCAAAATCACCCCGCAGGGATGAACCGAGATATGACGCGGGAGCCTGTCCAGTCGCTCAGTGATGTCAACCAGCAGATTCAGTTGCCGGTTTTCCTTGCTGTCGGTAGCAAAGCGAGCGAGCTCCGGTTTTTCACCCATTGCTTTTCGAAAATTTCTAGCCGAGAAGCGCCACATATTCTTGGCGATATCGTCAATCTCTTCATCATCCAGCCCCAGTGCCAGACCACCATCGCGCACCGCTCCGCGACCGCGATAGGTCGACTGCATCGAGAGCAGGGTCACTCTAGAGCCTCCGTAGCGACGAAAGATTGCTCGATAGATTTCATGCCGCCTGGCTGATTCAACATCGATGTCGATATCTGGCAGTGTGCTGCGCTCAGTTGATAGAAATCTCTCAAACAGCAGCCCCTCCGCAATCGGATCAACCCCACTTATTCCAAGCAGGTAGTTGACCAGTGAGCCAGCTCCAGAACCTCTGGCAGCAATTCGAATCCTCATGTCTCGAATCATCTGGGCAACATCCGCCACGGTCAGGAAGTAGGTAGCAAAGCCAAGCTGGTTGATTGCGATCAGTTCTTTTGATAGTCGGTGCTGAATGTGAGCCAGCTCGGCTGCTCGAACTGCCGGATAGCGCCAAGAAATAGCAGAGTGGGCTCTTTGCCACAACACTTCAAATGGATTTTCATTAATGCCAAGCGCCTGCTGTTCCGGAGTTTTTGGAATACCCCAGCTGCAATCAGCAACCGGATCTAATCGGCACCTATCGGCCAATAGCGAGGTTGTTGAAAGTAGTTGCTTTGCTCTTTGCGTATCCTCGGTTATCTCCAGTGCAATCTTTGCCATCTGCTCAGCTGGTTTCAGCCAGGCCTGGGCATTTGGTTGCAGGGTAAATAATCCAAGTGGTTCTAGGTGGCGAGCAGAATCTAAGACATCAGCGGTTAGCGCATCATCTGGCTGCAGATACCTAACCGCATTGGTCAAAACAGCCGGCAGCTTGCTTTGATCCGACAGGTCTAACATCGCTTTGGCATGCTCTTGTGAATAGACCAGCCCAGGCTCTGCCAGCAGATTTGTTACCTCGATTACCAAGCAGCCAGGTTTAGTAAGTAGTTTTTTCCACTGCGTAAGCTCTTCAAATGCCAGGCGAGGATTTATTAGCACCTGCTTGCCTACGCTCGATTCGCCACCGAGCAATACGGAGCAAGCGGGATCTTCTCCGAGTAGCTGCGCCAGATCTGCTAACTCAATCACCGGATTCTTTGTTTTACTCTGGTGCGCTTTTGAAATAATCCGGCATAGCTGTGACCAGCCGCGACCTTTATTGTGGCCATGAGCAAGGATTAGGACTCTGCCCTCAGCAGATTCATTTTTGACGCTGAGGCTTACTCCGACAATCGGGGAGACCTTGTTGGCGATGCAGCTTCCAATGTGTTTGATTGCTCCATACAAACCATCTCTGTCTGTAATGGCGAGTGCATCGAAATCAGCACTAGCTGCCGAAACTATGTGTTCTGGGCGGTTGACTCCGTAGTGCGCAGAATATGCACTAGCAACATTGAGATGAACAAAGCCCATCAGATATCGATTCTGTAGATCTCCCAGACATCCTCTGGCTGTAAATGCTTAAGCTCCAGAAAGATGCGATCAAATTCACTGCTAGCCCATAGCCGCCACATCTCAACCTCCACCAGCGCACCACCGACCCCTCTAGGAGCGGACTCTGCCTGCTGCCACCAGAGCTTTCGGCTATACCAGCGCACCGGTTTTGAACTAACCA
>JBMLPC010000076.1:0-7495 GCA_049242305.1 Aquiluna sp.
TGACTGGGCAGCTCTGGACCTGGGAAATCCTGCCCATCCTGATCTGGGTGACCTTTCCCTTCAATCTCTTGATCTATGGCATCAACGACATCTTTGATCAGGAAACTGACAACATCAATGCACGCAAGGGTTCCTATGAAGGAGCCCACATCTTTCCAAATGAAGTAAAGCCGATTTGGATTGGTGTCATTGCCACTAACGTGCCATTCCTTATTTACTTTGCGCTGACGCTGCCACCGGCTGCGGTTTGGTGGATGGTTGCCTACGCACTGTTCTTTACCTTTTACTCAGCTCCGCCGCTTAGGTTCAAAGCAAGACCATTTTTGGATAGCTTTTCAAACACCGACTACGCATTCCCGCTCGCATTTGTTCCGCTAGCGCTTGGTTATGAGCCAATGTGGGCAGCGGTAGTTGCGCTGATGGTCTGGTCGATTGCCAAGCACGCCTATGACGCCATTCAAGATATTCCGCAGGATAGTGATACTGGAATTAGAACAACAGCCGTTCATCTTGGCGTGAAGGGAACACTGATTTGGTCGGGGTTCTGGTGGATGCTCTCGACAATTATTTTTGCAATGGTCAATCTGCCGGTGGCGCTGGTAAACCTGGCAATCTCAAGTTACCTAATCATTTCAGTGTGGCGAGAGCCAACTCCACAAAAAGCCCACGATGTTTATAAGTATTCGATTGCTTTCCCCTACGTAGCCGGAACGGTGGCGGGTGTGCAGCTGGTCACGGGCTATGTCTTGTTCAATGTCCTATGAGTAAATCAATTGTCATTGTTGGGGCTGGCTTTGGTGGTTTAACCGCAGCAGCACTGCTCGCCCAAAAAGGTCACAAGGTGACAGTCTTGGAGCAGGGCACCTGGGTTGGTGGCAAGAGCAGAAGATTCCAAATGAACGGCCAGGTCATTGACAGCGGTCCGTCGCTGGTTACCTTCTCGCAGGTGTGGCAGCAGGTGTTAGATAAATACGCATCCCTTGGCGGAAAAGTAGAGAACCCACCAAAGTTTCTTCGGATGCCAGAAGTTGGAAGGTACTTCTTTCGCGGCGACGCAATCGACATTCCAATCCCGACCAACCACCCCTGGTATCGGGCATGGGAAAGATTTGTAAACGAACACGCACCACTGGAACCAGCAATCGCCGAACTGCTAACTTCCCATCCCCTTGATACCAAGACGCTGAGCTCGCTCAACAAGTTGCTATCTGTTTATGGCGGAAAGCTCAACACCAAGAAATACCTTGACTCGCTGGACTGGATGCCAGAGGGATTAAAGGAACTAATTGCTATTCATACCTTGAATGCTGGTGTTGCTCCCGATCAAACCCTGCCTATATATGCTTCTGTCACAGCCATCATGTCTGAGCAAGGGATTTTGGTGCCAGAGGGTGGAGTGAACCAACTTCCTCAGTATCTAGCTGAGCTTGCCCTCAAGGCTGGCGCTGAAATTACCTTCGGTTCAAAGGTGACGGCCATTCGAAAAGGTGAAGTTGTAACTGAAGAAAAGACATACAGCTGCGACCTGGTGATTTCAGCTGTCGACAACGAAATTACTCAACAGCTTCTCACGGGCAGAAAGCCAGCCCCTGTCGCGTCTCGCTCCTGCTCTGGCGTTGCTATCTACGCTGTTTTGAAGCAGCCACTGCCAGCATCTATGGTTACCCACTCGGTTGTAATGCCCGATAACCCAGCTGATTTGTATTCGAGACTGAAGTCAAATACTCAACCGGATCAAACCATGGCGTTTGTGAACTACTACCTGCCTGGAAAGATTTATCAAAACAGCAAGCCAACAGTTGCCGTTTTGCTAACGGCGGCAGCTGACGGAGAAAAAGCAGATCTAAAGACTCCTTGGGTTAGCAAAGAACTTGATCGAATCTCAAGAGCAATTGGGCTGGACGAGCGCATCGATTCACTGTTTGAAAGTTACGAAATTCTGCATCCGCAGTACTTTGCGTCAATTGGTGGGCCGCTTGGAGCTATTTATGGAAAAAAGAATCCACTTTGGCAATCAGGTCCGTTCCACTCCCCCAGCTACCACTCTGTATTTAGGCCGTGGCTTTATCGAGTGGGGGCATCGGTTCATCCGGGCGGCGGAATGCCAGCTGTAATGGGTGGAGCGATGAACGCAATTAGAGCCTTGCTCTAATTACTTGTCGTCAGACTCTTCGATTAGCTCAGCTTCAAGCGGTTGTGAAACTGCCTGATCCAAACTCTTTCTTCTTGAAATTAGAACTTCCTGCTCGGGAGTTAGCATCGAGCGAGTTTCTGCTAGGAAGTCCTGAATTGAGTTTTGCTGCGAAGGAAGTTTTGCTAGACGGTATTCAGCTTCAGCAATCGCCTCGCGAGTGATGTCTAGTGATCTAAGAGCAAGCTTTTCAGCGCGAGCACGAGCATCGGCAAGCAGAGCGGCTGCCATTGACTGTGACTCTTGAGCAATGCGGTCCGCTTCTTTACGAGCGTTCTCCAGAGTTAGTTCTGCGTTCTCAATCAACGAGGCAGCTTCAGCAGTGGCAGCTCTAAGCTCACGCTCTGCCTTGTCGTGCATCTGTTGTGATTCGCTTTGGATCTTGCGGAAAAGCTCTAGTGCTTGCTTCTCGCCGTCATCAATCTTGGTTCTGATCTCAGCTTCGATGTCAGCGTTTCGCTTGAGAAGTCTGGCGTTCTCGGTTTGAATGCGCTCAACTTCAGTTTGAAGATCCGCCTTAACTATGGCAACGTGGTTGTCAGCCTCAGACTTGATAACGTTTGCTTCCTTTTGAAGCTGGGCGCGCTCTGCCTGAACTTTACGAAGTTCATCTTGCGCCTGCTCCAGAATTTCTTCTGACTGCTTTCTTGCCTGCATTACAAGTCGGCGAGCTTCACGGTTAGCGCCGTCAACAACAGGCTTTGCAAATTCTTCTACTTCAAACTTAATTCGCTCAGCTTCCGCTTTAGCGGTTTCTCTGATGCGTACTGCGTCTTTGCCGGCATCGTTTACAAGCTTCGCGGCTTCGGATTCTGCAAGACGAAGGGTCTGCTCGAACTGCGCTCCGAGTTGCGCATAACCAGGTGATTTGGCAAGCTTCAGAGATTCTTCTAGTTGAACAACTCTTTCTCGAAGTGAGTTCTGCTCACGGACCGCAAGCGAGTTGTATGACTCGAGCTCAGCCATGGTCTTTCTAAGCCAAGCAATGTATTCGTCAACTTCGGTGCGGCTGTATCCGCCGACAGCGGTTGAAAAGACCTTCTTGGTTGGCTCGCTCATCTTCTAAAGGGTAGCCCAAAACTTCTCGATTTGGAACCTACCTACCTTTCTTCCTGGCAGCTGGCTTCTTCTTAGGCTTCGTGGCTGAGGTTTTCTTGGTCACTGGCTTCTTGGCAGTCTTCTTCGCCCCCACCTTCTTGGTGGTCTTTTTGACTGCAGGCTTGCGCTTTAGCTTGCTTGGATCTTCAATCAGGGATGGTGGCATGGCGTTATAGGCCTTGGCTAGCTCACTTGCTTCTTTGCGAATCTCCTTGATGGATTGCTGAAGCTGTTCTGCCCAGTCTCTTAGCTGTTGTTCATTGAAGTTAATGGGTTCACGAACAGGATCTTGAATCTTTGGTTTTTTGGGTCTAGGAAGTTCGATTTTGGATCTGTCAAAGACTGGAACCGGGAATCTTTCCTTCTTTTTGTTGGAAAGACTCTTTAGGTCTTCAAGAATCCCTTTATATCCATCACCTGTGAAGAAAACCAGGTAAACCAAAAAGCCAGCGACGGCTAGCAGAGCTGGGACTACTAGGGACGAGTCAGCTTGGTTCATGGATCCCCTTCGGGCTACTTCGGTGAATGAAGTTCTAGGCTACCCCAGACAGGGGACCCTCGGTCAGAAATATTCTGCTTAGGAAACATCCAATTAACGGCGTTTTTTGTGCTTCTTAGCGGGAGATGGCTTGGCGTTAGTCCTGCGCAGAGGCGTGTTTTCGTATTTCTTCTTTAGATCTGCCAGATCGTCGGTTTCGACTGAGGACTTGAGGCGATTAGCCCAGCTCTGGATATGGCTGGGATAGGTGTCATTGAGCTTTCCACCCAATGGGTTTGAAAAAAAGCTAAAGGACATCCTTGGTCTCCGGCTCAGTTGGGTAAGGCTGCAACAGCTAGAAACTCACCATTTAGAGATGTTCCCAAGGGGGAACTGGGCCTAAATGTTCGTGTTTCCGTATCTGGCATTCTAGTCCAATGGAATTCAAGCTTCAGGTGCTGATCGTTGATGATGAGCCCCTGGTGCGCTCCTTGCTAACAGAGGTGATTAAGTCACTTGGTTACGAAGCGAAGGCGGCTGAATCCGCCGCCGAAGCTAGAAAAATTTGTCAGTCATTTGATGCCGATGTCGCAATTATTGACGTTGACCTAGGTCCAGGGCCAAATGGCTTTGATCTGGCAGTGAATCTCAGAGCCATTAATCCAGCGCTAGCCGTGATTTTTCTCACAAATCTGATTGAACCTAAGTTGGCCGGTCAATCAAACAAAGATTTACCCGTAGGTTACGCCTATCTCTTAAAAAGCAGAATGGGTGATACTGCGAAACTCGATTTGATCATTCGCGAAGTTTCTCGTGGCAAAGGCTCTCAATACAGGGACGACTCCCCGATCCTCAATCCACTCTCAGAGCTATCTCGTTCTCAACTCGATGTCATCAGGTTACTGGCCCAAGGAAAATCAAACGAAGAAATTGCTGAAAATCGAGGAACGACCGTTAGGGCAGTAAGAATGATTTTGGTTAGAGCTTTTCAGGCCTTAGGTATTAATGAAGATGCCGGACCTGAAAAAAGAGTTCAAGCCGCAATTAAATATTTGCGCTCGGCTGGTCAAGTAAAGTGACCTTTCCCGCTGATACCAATCCAAAAAGTGGTTTGCTCTTGCAAGCCTGGCAGGGACTTGGTCGGCTCCGTGTGCTAAACCCAAAACTATTCATACCCCTTAGTGTTTTGACACTGGTTGCAGACTTCTTCTTCGAAGGAAGCGCCAATCCTGAAATACTGTCAAAACTGCTTTGGGTATCTCCACTTTCAATGGTCGTTTTTGTTGGCACGCTACTTTCGTTTTCATTACTTGGGGAAAAGATAATAGGGGCATCAAAGAGAGCAACAATCTTGTTGTTATGGCTAGCAATGGCTGTATCCGTAAAGGGATTATTGTTTCTTTATCTTCTTTACCCTGAATCTTATTTGCCAATTTTTGCAGAACGCATAGTAGGTGATCTAAGCATCGCGGGTATTTTTATAGTGGCGGCAGCGGTCGTGATTAATGCTCACGACAGTCACTACACCGTGGTGCTTGAACTAAACAAAGTCTTGGCGAAACTATCCCAACAAAGGGCAATCACAGTTGAAATTGCCAGTGAGGTCGAAGCTGAACTTCAAGCAAAGGCTTCTAAGGCACTGATGGGTGAACTTGACAAAATAAGTCAGTCAAGCATGGCAGTGTTGGAAGCCGTGGAATCAGCTTCTCTAAAACTTCAAATTCAGCAGTTAATCCGGCAGCATGTAAGGCCGCTGAGCCATGAACTTCTGGCTCGAGTTGAAATTTTGCGAACCAGTGACGATTCACAAATCCATCCCAGTAATTTCAGACATCTCTTTCAAATGCAGTTCGTCCCGCGAAAAGACACAAGTTTTATCGCTTCCTATTTTATTGCGATCCCAAACATTCTTGTGACACTAGCCTCCAGGCTCGAATTTTCAACTTTAGTTTTGTTCTTTTGCGTTTCCACGAGCTATCCACTGATTGGAAGAGCTTTACAGATTGGTATGCCTAATCGCGGTATTTCTTGGTGGAAAGCACTGGGACTGACAGCCCTAGTCAGTGTCATAGCCTACTTACCATCTGGAGTATGTCTGTATTGGCTGAGTGTGACATACGCAGATGTGTCACCAATTGTCTTCACCGCAATGGGAGTCTTAGTCCTCACTGCCTTGGCATCGTCCTCGTGGTTTGCACTTCAAAGAACTCGCGATGAAAAAGCGCAAGAGGTTCAAAAAATACAGGATGAAATAAGACACGAATTGGATTTGCTTGATCAAACGATTTGGGTAGCTAGGCGAAAGTGGGCATACATAATTCATGGAACCGTTCAGGGTTCCCTAACTGTTGCAGCATCAAGGCTTGAGATCGCCAACAAAACCGATGATAGCCTCAAAAAAGCGGTTCACTCAGACATCGAAAGGGCAAAGGCTGCCTTAGCAAACCCTGCCAACTTTGACCGCCCAGTTAGAGATCTCTTGGAAGAAATTGCTCAAACATGGGAAGGGGTTTGTAGTTTTGAATACGAACTTTCTCCCAGTGCAGAGGCTGCAATTACCCGAAATCGAACGTCAACCACGTGTTTTGTTGAAATAACAAAAGAACTTATTGGTAATGCCAATCGGCACGGAGGCGCAAACAAGTTTTGGATGAACGCCTACCTGGATCTAAACGGAGACCTTTCAATTGTTGCTGGGAATAATGGAAAGTTGATTCCTGGATCGCAGGAAAGAGGTCTTGGTTACGAAATGATTTCGCAGCTGACTCGAAATTGGAAACTTGGCGGCACGAGTTCAACCACGTTTACCGCAACACTGCCCCTAGTAAGACAGTAATTACGCCTACCCTGAGGGCATTAGCCAATGGCTGATTGAGCTCCAAGACAGAATCCCAAGGATGCATTTGAGGTTGAGGCGACTATGAATTTGACTCCTCAGACCCGCGTCACTTCAATAACTTTCTTGCCCAGTAACTGAATCGAAGAGGGCCCTGCCCCGCCACTCAAGGCTCGGGTTCCTATTCAACAACTACACATCATTTGGAATTCTCTAAACCATAAATCTCTTCTTAAACAGCTCATTAGAAATTGCATAAACTGCCAAGAGAAGAGAAACGATGCCAAGCAGGCCAATGGGCGGCGCACCGAAACCTAGCAAGGAGGCAGTGAATGGGATGAAGGTAATAGCAATAGCCACGGCGCCAAAAACCAAGCAGGATAGCAAAAGAATTGGACCGGGTCGGCTTTTCCAAAAACTTCTACGGGTTCTCAGAACCAGCATTGCCACAAGTTCCGACAGTAGCGACTCAATAAACCAAACACTGCGAAATACATCCGGCGTTACATCAAAGATTCCAACTAGGAGCCAATACAGTACCAAGTCGATTGCCGTTGAGAGCAAGCCAAAAATTAACATGAATCTTCTAAGGCTCTTTATCTCCCAACTCTTAGGTCGCACTAAGTCCTCATCATCCACTCGATCGGTAGCAATCGCTATGTGTGGGATATCTGATAAGAAGTTGAGAAGAAGAATCTGCACAGGTAAAAGCGGAAGAAATGGAAGAAATGCAGCTGCCACGACAACCGAAACGACGTTTCCGAAGGAAGCAGATATAGTGACTCGAATGTAAGTCATAGTGTTGGCAAATGCGCTCCGGCCAATTCTGACCCCATCAGAAAGAACGTCGAGGTCTTTGTCCAGGAGCACTATGTCTGCTGCCTCCTTGGCA
>JBMLPC010000077.1:0-5131 GCA_049242305.1 Aquiluna sp.
CCATTTGAAGGCGAAGTTTCTGAGCTTTTAGTTTCTGAGGGTGAAACAGTTGAAGTAGGAACACCAATCATTGCGGTTTCAGTTCAGGGATCAGCCCCGCAGCTAGTCAGCGAAGAAAAAGCCGAAGCCGACACGGGTGCTGAATACAAACTTCCAACTCTGGTTGGTTATGGAGAAGCGGGCGAAGCAAAATCTCGCAGAAGAGCCGTGAAGGTTGCTCCAATCGCAACTGCCATACCGGTGTCAATGGTGCAAGCGGCAGTTAGCTCGCAGGGTGGAATGGCAAAACCTCCAATTAGAAAACTTGCTAAAGAGCTTGGTGTGAATCTGGAAACAGTCACTGGTACTGGTCTTAAGGGAGAAATCACGCGCGAAGATGTGGTTGGCGCTGCATCACAAGCATCTGTCTTCAAGAACCTAACTACACCTGCTCAACCAACTGAGCGCGAAGAAAGAATTCCAGTCAAGGGTGTGCGCAAGGCCATTGCCACGGCCATGGTGAGAAGCGCATTCACTGCTCCTCACGTGAGCATCTTTGTCGATGTTGATGCAACTAGAACAATGGAGTATGTAAAGAGGTTAAAAAACTCCGTTGACTTCGCTGGCATTAAAGTCACGCCACTTTTGATTATGGCGAAGGCAATCATCTGGGCAGTTAGAAGAAACAGAATGGTTAATTCAACCTGGACCGATTCTGAAATCATTGTCCATAATTTTGTGAATCTCGGAATTGCCGCCGCCACACCAAGAGGGCTGATTGTTCCAAACATTAAAGATGCTGATTCGATGAACATGCTGGAACTTGCTCAGGCCATTGAACAACTGGCAGCAACCGCTCGTGATGGAAAGACCACACCGGAGGACATGAGTAACGGGACCATCACCATCACCAACATCGGTGTCTTTGGTGTTGACACTGGAACCCCGATTCTGAATCCAGGCGAGGTGTCAATCGTTGCCCTGGGATCGATTAGGAAAAAGCCGTGGGTAGTGGACGATGAAATCGTGGTGCGTCACGTGACCACTATTGGGGCAACCTTTGACCACCGGGTGGTCGACGGTGACGTAGCCTCCAGATTTGTCCAAGACGTGGCCAGTGTTATCGAGGAACCCGCCCTGCTGCTGGATTAGTTGGTATTGACAATCATTTTCAATAACGCCTAAACTGGCCCCATGCGCTCATGGATCAAATCAATCGGAGCGGCCCTAGTGGTCGCATTTATGGCGGCTGGTCTCTACACCGTCTACATCAACTTCACCTCAGGCACCGATAGCAGCACGCCTAACCCAACGCTTACGCGTCCGGGTGAAACCGGAACCATCAAGGTTGTCACCTCGACCAACGTTTGGGCTTCTGTCACAAAGCTTCTCGGTGGTGAATGGGTTGACGTAACCGCAATCATTGATGATCCAATGCAAGATCCACACTCATACGAGGCAAGCGCACGCGATCAACTTGCAGTGAACGAAGCTGAGTTGGTAATTGCTAATGGTGGAGGCTACGACGACTTTCTAGATCAGCTGGTTGCTGCCAGCGAAGGCGATCGCATTTTGCTTAAGCTCGTTGAAGGTGAGCACAAGCACTCCGAGAACGAAGCAGCTCACGCAGAAGAGTCACACTCAGAAGAAGCACACGATCATGGCAACGAACACATTTGGTATGACCTCCAAGAAGTCACCAAAGTAGCTGAGCACATCGTCGAAGCTATTGTCGAGCTCAGACCCGAAAGCTTTGAAGAAGTAAACAAGAACTACGACGACTTTGTTGCCGAGATTTCCAACATTGAGATTCGAGTCGAGGCAACCTGCGGAAAGACAACATGTGTTGGCTTTGTTGCGACCGAAGGTGTTGGCAATCTACTTCTCGAAGCATCAGGGTTTGTTGATCAAACTCCAGAAGGCTTAGCAAATGCAATTGAAGAGGAAACCGAAGTACCTCCTGCTGATCTGAAGAAAGCTCAAGATCTGATCAAAGGTGGAGTCATTTCATTTCTTGTTCTCAATGAACAGGTCATTGATCCGGTTTCTGAGCAGCTGGAAAAACTTGCCATTGCTGAGAAGGTTCCAGTTATTCGCTTTAGCGAAATGATTACCAATCCTGATTGGGATTATCTCGACTGGATGGCCAATAACGTCGATTTGATTCAGCAGGCGACTTACTAATTGTCACTGCTGCAAATCAAGGGCGCGACGCTCTCATTTGGAGAGCGAGTGCTTTGGAGCGACGTTAACCTCAGTGTCGAGCCAGGCGAATTCATAGCCCTGATTGGGGCGAATGGCTCAGGCAAGTCAATGCTGCTTCGCTCCATCATTGGTAGTCGTCACCTATCGAGCGGCAGCATTGAATTTCTTGGCGAAAAGCCAGGTAAGAACAATCACCTACTTGGCTACGTTCCGCAGCATCGGGCCAGCGATCAGGGCCTACCGCTAAAAGTTTCAGACGCGGTTCGCTTTGGTCTCGATGGACACCGCTTTGGATTCGCTCAATCCAAGGGAGCCAAGGCGCTGGTTAATGCCGCTCTCGAAGAAGTAGATGCCCTGCATTTGAGCGATAAGACAATCGGCTCCCTCTCTGGTGGAGAGATGCAGAGGGTGAGGGTGGCCCAAGCCATTATCTCTGCTCCCAAACTCTTGCTAGCCGATGAGCCACTCAGCGCGTTAGATCTCAAGCACCAGGCACGGATTGCTGAGTTGATTAACGATCAGAGAAGGCGCCTTGATTCTGCGGTGATTTTTGTAACTCACGACCTAAATCCAGTAATCGAATATGTAGACCGCGTTATCTACCTAGCGCAAGGCAAGCACTCGATTGGAACCACCGATGAAGTTATGCGAAGTGACGTTCTGTCAAAGCTTTACGGAACCGAAATTGACGTTGTTCGCAATCAGGGACGAATCGTGGTTCTTGGAGCACATGATCATCAGCACCATGATGAGGAGGAGTGGAAGTGATCGACTTCTCCGACATCATCAACTTTGATAACTACGATCAACTACTACCGCTGGTAGCCAACTCCATTTGGGCAGGAGCACTTCTTGCGCTGATTGGCGGTCTGGTCGGAGTTTTTGTCATGCATCGGGAACTGGCATTCGCCGTTCATGGAATATCCGAGCTTTCTTTTGCCGGAGCTGCTGTATTCCTTCTAATTGGTTTAGATGTTGTGTTTGGTTCTGTCTTTGGATCTTTTATCGCCGCCGCAATTATTGCTGTGCTGGGTGAAAAGGCTCGGGATAGAAATTCCATAGTCGGTGTTCTTATGCCTTTTGGTTTGGGTATCGGGATTCTTGCTCTTGCCCTATATCCAGGCCGCGCAGCAAACAAATTTGGGCTTCTCACCGGACAGATTGTTGCAATCGATGATCCAAAACTAACGGCGATGATTGTTATTTCTTCAATCGTGCTGGTTGCACTGTTTCTGATTTGGAGACCTCTCAGCTTTGCATCTTTGGATCAGGAGGTTGCGGTAGCACGAGGAGTCAATAGCCGATTACTGGGGATCGTTTTCATTCTTCTTTTAGGTCTGGCTGTTGCTGCTGCCGTGCAGATAGTCGGAGCACTTTTGGTTTTGGCACTATTAGTAACTCCAGCTGCCGCTGCACTTCGACTAAGCAATTCACAAGTCATGGTTCCGCTGCTGAGCGTTTTGTTTGCGATGATTGCGATGGTTGGTGGAACTTTGTTAGCGCTAGGCGGGACTTTGCCTATTAGCCCCTATGTGACAACAATTTCTTTTGTTATCTACTTAGTCGCCAGAGTGATTGCAAAGGTTCGGGTGAAAGCATGAGCGTCAAGCGCAATACCTGGCAGAAGCAGGCAGTTCTAGATCTACTTGGTTCTACTCAAGAGTTTCTATCTGCCCAGCAGCTTCACCAAAGAATTGTTGCCAAGGGTAAAAAGCTCGGTCTCACCACCGTCTATCGAGCCCTGACAGAACTGGTTGACCAGGGAGTAGCGGACAGCCTGCTACTAGCTGATGGCGAGGCCAGATACCGAATATGTGCGCCAGAACACCACCATCACTTGATCTGCAACACCTGCGGAAAAACCGTCGAATTCGACCTTCCGGGATTCGAGGAACAGATTGAGCAGATAGCCAAAAAACAGGGGTTTTCTGGGGTTTCTCACCAGGTCGAGCTTCACGGGACCTGCTCCCGCTGCCGCTAGCTGGGACTTGCTTTAGCCCTGTAATCTCGCCTAAGCTTGGGGGGTTGCTCGGGCCTAGCCCCTGAAACAACCCCCAAAACAAGACTTTCGGGTAAACGCGCCCAAGGAGGAAAAATGGCAGCCTACTGCCAGGTGACGCAGACTGGACCGCAATTCGGTCACAAGGTTTCGCACGCCCAGAACAAGACCAAGCGTCGTTTTGACCCAAACATTCAGTCAAAGACCTACTTCGTTCCATCCCTTGGACGCAAGGTCACTCTCAATGTTTCAACCCGCGGCATGAAGGTCATTGACTCCCGCGGAATTGACTCGGTAGTTGCAGAGCTTGTTGCTCGTGGCGAGAAGATCTAGGAAGAGCGATGGCAAAAGACAAGGACATCCGTCCAATCATTAAGTTGAAGTCAACTGCAGGCACCGGTTACACCTACGTAACCAAGAAGAACCGCCGCAACGACCCAGACCGCATCGCCCTAAAGAAGTATGACCCAGTAGTGCGCAAGCACGTTGAATTCCGCGAGGAGCGCTAAATGGCAAAGAAGAGCAAGATTGCACGCAACGAGCAGCGCAAGGTTGTCGTTGAGCGCTACGCCGCAAAGCGCGCTCAGCTGAAGAAGCAGATGGTTGATCCAAACTCAACTGCTGAACAGCGCGAAGAAGCTCGCATTGGCCTTCAGAAGCTTCCAAGAAACGCATCACCTGTGCGTGTTCGCTCACGCGATCTAGTAGACGGACGCCCTCGTGGAGTTCTCTCTAAGTTTGGCGTTAGCCGTGTTCGCTTCCGCGAGATGGCACACAAGGGAGAACTTCCTGGTGTCACCAAGTCTTCTTGGTAAAGAAGTTTAGAAATCACCCGCCCAACTGGGCGGGTTTTTCTTTTGGCTCCTGAAACAAAAAAGTATTCTTTTGCCGTCTAGCAATGCCTAGACTTACCAGAATAAACACCCCCACTGGAGAGGAAAGCGAAAG
>JBMLPC010000078.1:0-26582 GCA_049242305.1 Aquiluna sp.
ACGGTGAGGTATTTAACCCCAAGGGCCTGCTCTATGAGAGGTTAGAGGGCTTTCCGCTCAGTGATCGAGGTCACGCCATGGCGCAGGCCGCGGCTTCCGAGCTAGAACAAATGGGTAGGCCGATTGGGCAGCTGCTGGTTTCTCCGCTTGAGCGAACTAGGCAATCAGCTGCTCCAATTGCTCAAAGTTTTGGGCTGAGTCCGCAGATTGAAGAGCGAATCATTGAGCCCTGGAACAAATTACGCGGCTACCCAATGGGGGCTAAGGGACTTCTTGCAAACCCGGCGCTCGCCGTTCATTTATATAACCCACTAGAACCAAGCTGGGGAGAACCCTACGAAGAGATAGCGCAGCGAATGACTGAGGCAGCACTCGCATCATGGGAGGTTGCAGGTGGTTCGGATGTCGTACTGGTGTCTCACCAGCTTCCAATATGGATGACCTATCTTTCTGCCAGCGGTCTGCGACTTCCGCATAACCCAAGAAACCGTCGCTGCAGCCTTTCCTCAATTACTTCATTTGAAGTTGAAAACGGAAAACTTGTTCCAGTCGACTATCGAGAACCTGGCACGAAACTTCTGCAGGAGCAACAGTGAGAAGACCACTTGCCCTGGCACTATCGCTGCTACTTCTGACAGGTTGCGCTAATGATCCACTAGCAGATCAGTTTCGTTCTGGCGATAACAAGAATTACATCGCTGGCGATGGAACAGTCACAGAATTTGCTTTAGATCAAAGACAAAGTATTAGTGCCTGGTCTGGTCTTACGGAAAGCGGTGCTCAGCTCTCCTCTGATTCACTCGAGGGTTTCGTTGTAGTTATGAACTGGTGGTATGCAGCATGCGCGCCTTGCCGAGCGGAAGCACCGGATCTTGCTGCACTAAGTGAAGAGT
This sequence comes from Aquiluna sp., assembly GCA_049242305.1. Taxonomy (GTDB): domain Bacteria; phylum Actinomycetota; class Actinomycetes; order Actinomycetales; family Microbacteriaceae; genus Aquiluna. Next base: position 894 of record JBMLPC010000078.1, read on the forward strand.
TTGCAGATCAAAAAGTTCAGTTTGTTGGTGTTAATGTCCGAGACACTGCTCAAACAGCGCTTGCATTTGACAGGAACTTTGGCATTACCTTCCCTTCGATTATTGACGCTCAAACAGGCTCAGTGTCATTGGCGTTCACTGGAGTTGTGAGTCCGCAGGCAGTTCCAACAACTTTGGTAATTACTCGGGATGGAAAAATTGCTTCTCGAATTCTTGGTCGCATTGACAAATCCATTCTGCGCGAACTAATTCAGACGGTGATTGACGAATGAGTCCCGGCGAAATTGTCCTCTCAGGATCAATGCTGGCCGCTTTACCAATTGCTTTGCTGGCCGGAATCATTACTTTTGTTTCACCTTGTGTTTTACCCCTGGTTCCCGGATATCTAGGTTTTGTTTCGGCCAACGTCAAATCCAAAGTGGTGCTTGGCACAGCACTTTTTGTTCTGGGATTCACTGCTGTCTTTGTCACCCTAGGCGTACTGGCGGGCTCAGCCGGATTGGTGTTTTGGATTCGAGAGCCGCTGGTGCAGCTTGTGTTGGGTTTATTGGTGAGCTTGTTCGGTGTTGCCATGCTCGGTCAGATTGGATTTTTGCAAAGAACCATCAAGCTACCAAACCCTAACGTGGGCTTGGCTGGCGCCCCACTGTTGGGAATAGTTTTTGCATTGGGCTGGACACCATGCATCGGACCAACTCTGTCAGCCGTCTTGGTATTGGCAAGTGATAGCGGAGATCCAGTCCGCGGGGCGATACTGGCTACCGTCTATTCACTCGGCATCGGAATCCCATTTTTATTACTTGCAGCTGGCTTTGGTTTTGCGGCTAAGTCTGTTGCATTTATCAAGCAGCACATCCGCAAGATCAACATTTTTGGCGGAGTTGTTTTGATTGTCCTGGGTCTGCTGATTGCAAGCGGTCTTTGGCTTCAGTTCACCAATTGGCTGGGGGTGATTACCAGTGGATTCATCCTCCCGCTTTAGTCCGATCTTTTGGCTTCGCTGGTTCTGGCGCCAGTTGACCTCAATGCGCACAGCGCTGTTTCTGCTTTTACTCCTAGCTTTGGCTGCAGTTCCTGGTTCGGTTTATCCGCAGAGAAGTGCGGACCCTAATGGAGTGCGACTCTACTTTGATCAGCAACCTGAGTTAGCGGAAGTTCTTGACACATTCCAGCTATTTGATGTTTATACATCAGTTTGGTTTTCAGCAATCTACATTTTGCTCTTTGTTTCTTTGGTTGGCTGTGTACTGCCAAGAACCAAAGTTCATCTAAACGCTCTAAGGGCAAAGCCTGTGAAGACTCCAGAGTTTCTTAGCAGAATGCCGGTGCACGTCATTGGTGAAAAGCGAGTTTCCCTTGATGCTGCAATGGAAGTGCTTAAGCAAAGGGGCTTTCGTGTTGCCAAGCAGGAAAACTCTGTCTCTGCAGAAAAGGGATACCTGAAAGAAACTGGAAACCTAATTTTCCACTACGCACTTCTAGCAGTTTTGATTGCTGTTGGTGTTGGAGGTGGCTTTAGCTATAGCGGGCAAAGAGTTTTGGTAGAAGGCGAAACCTTCGTAAACAACCTTGCAAGTTACGATGCCTTTTCACCTGGCCCATTGTTTTTTGAAGAAGAATTACAGCCCTACAGTCTTCGACTGGACAAATTCAATGTTCTTTATGATCTGCAAAACCCGGCGAACCTAGGGCAACCAATTGATTTCATTGCCGATGTAACGCTGTCTGCGGATGGTACAGAAACATCCGGTGAGGTGAGAGTGAATCACCCACTTCCAGTGCCAGGGGCGAATGTTTATCTAACGGGTAATGGCTTTGCACCAGTTGTTACTGTTCGGGATGGCGATGGCAACATTGCTTTCTCCGGCCCCGTTGTTTATTTGCCACAGGATGGCAACATGACTTCACTGGGCGTAATAAAAGTGCCCGATGCAAATCCAAGCCAGGTTGGAATGATCAGCTTCTTTTATCCAACTGTCGCCCAATTGGAAAGCGGTGCTTACACATCTATTTATCCAGATCCAATTGACCCACTTCTGACATTCAATGTTTACACGGGTGATTTGGGTCTTGATTCGGGCATTCCACGAAATGTCTACGCGCTTGATGTTACGGACATGGAGTTGGTGGCGGGCAGGGATGGTCCGAATCCACCATTGGAGCTTCGGGTTGGGGAGAGCGCTAACTTGCCAAACGGCCTTGGGTCCGTCAGTTTTGACGGTCTGCTTCGTTATGCATCCTTGGATGTGGCTTTCAACCCCGGTGGTATTTGGGTTCTGATCTTTTCGTTTGTTGCACTAATTGCGGTTGTGATTTCGCTGAGTGTTGTTCGCAGAAGGATTTGGGTGCGGGTTGGGGATGAGAGAATTGAATACGCAGGTCTCGCCAGAGGCGACGATGACCAACTTGAAAGCATTGTCTTAGAAATCAAGAAAGAGATAGAAGGTAAAAGCGCGTGAACATCGTTTTGAATGAGCCACTGTCCCAGGTGTCACTGCTGTTTGTTTCAGCTGCCATGGGATTCCTAGCAGTTGCTCTTCTACTGTTCTCTTTCCAGCTTGCAAAGCTGAAGGACGATGCGAGCGAGACGCGTTTTGAAAGATTTGGATTCTGGGTTCTAGGCATTGCCACAGTGGTCTTGGGTATTGGAGTGATGCTGCGAGGCATCGCTGCTAACCGTGTTCCGTGGGCCAACATGTATGAGTTTTCTATAACTGGCGCACTGACAATTCTCACGGTTTACCTCATTAGTTTGCGTGTGCGCGACGTTAGATATGTTGCAACCTTTATTACTGGTTTCACACTAATCACGCTCTTTGCCGCGGTCAGTCTTTTCTACGTTGAAGTAAAGACTTTGATGCCTGCCCTGCAGAGTTATTGGCTAGTGATTCACGTGATGGTGGCCATTTTGGCGGTGGGCTTTTTCTCGGTCGCGGCGGGTTTCCACATCTTTTATTTGATCAAGGATGCCGGCTGGGGCAAAGCAATCATGGAGAAGTTCCCAGACCTCAAGCAACTTGAGCGAATTGCCTATCGCTTCAACATGGTTGGTTTCGTTGCTTGGAGCTTCACTTTGATTGCCGGTGCGATTTGGGCAGAGAGAGCTTGGCACCGCTACTGGGGCTGGGACACCAAGGAAGTTTGGACATTCATTATCTGGGTGCTTTACGCAGGTTACCTGCACGCAATGGCAACACGTGGCTGGGCGGGTAAGCGAGCAGCATGGCTCGGTTTAGTTGGTTTCGGTGCAGTGATTTTCAACTTTGTTGTTGTGAATCTATTCTTCAAAGGCCTGCACGTTTATTCAGGACTCTAGAAGTTTCAGGCAACGCTCGATTCGATCTAGCCACCAATGCCTTCGATCTTCACTAACTGCATACTTTTCAATCAGTTCTTGAGATGGTTCAACTTCGCGTATTTCTATCGCACCGTTGATAGGAAGCAGCGGTTCTGATGTCACGTCGGCGGCGAGCAGTGCAGCGGTTGCAAGACCGCAGTCATAGTTGAGCTCAGGTAGTGCGCCGGCTAGGTGTAATCCTTGGGAGATACCGATTGAACTTTCAAGTGCTGAGCTAACTACTATCTCTAGTCCGCTCTCCTGGGCAATCTTTAGAGCCTTATCAATTCCACCAAGCGGCTGAACTTTAATTACTGCAATGTCAGCCGCATTTTCTTGAGCAACTCTGAGTGGATCTTGGGCTTTTCGGATTGATTCATCTGCGGCTATCTTCAGTGAAACATCATTTACTTCAAGTTGCTGCTTAAGCTGCTTGAGTTCCGGAATTGTTGCTACCGGCTGCTCAAAGTATTCAAGATTTATGGTCTTTAGTTGTTTGGCCATGAAGAGAGCTGATTCGACATCCAAAGCCCCATTGGCATCGAGCCTGATTTTGACATCTGGAAATAGCTCGCGTACTTTTCTCACTCTTGCTAGATCCTCAGACAGTTCCTTGGTGTCAGCGACCTTAATCTTCACGTTTTTGAAATTTCCAAAGCTGGCAAGCGTGCTTGAGATTTGATCTATTGGAACAGCCGGCAGAGTTGCATTGACATTGATGGATTTTCTTTTCAGCTCAGGCAGTGGGTCATTTGCCCAGCTGAGTGCCGCTCTCAGCCACTGACTTGCTTCCTCCTCGCCGTATTCCAGAAAGGGAGAAAACTCGGCCCAACGCTTTCCGCGAAAGATTGCGACTTCTCGGGTCTGGATTTGTCTGAAACGGGTGCGCAGAGGCAGGGCCAAGATAGCTATATCGGTGAATTTTGCCTGCGCCACTTGATTAGTCTAGAAGCATGAAATTTCAGCCAGCTGCCCCCTTTGATCCTGCGCTTTGGGACGAAGTGCCTGGCTTTGCCGATCTCGCCGACATTAGCTATCACCGGCATAAGTCACTCGGAATTGTTCGGGTTGGCTTTTCCAGACCAGAGGTGAGAAACGCCTTTCGCCCGCAGACCGTGGACGAGCTTTATAAGGCGCTAGATCACGCTCGCATGAGCTCCGATGTTGGGGTTGTCCTGCTAACTGGAAACGGCCCATCGCCAAAAGATGGAGTTTGGGCTTTTTGCTCAGGGGGAGATCAACGAGTTCGTGGTGACAGTGGTTATGAATATGAACCAGGGTCCGCTGGCAGATTACACATTCTGGAAGTTCAGCGACTGATTCGCTTCATGCCAAAGGTTGTGATTGCTATAGTCTCCGGCTGGACAGCTGGCGGAGGCCACTCACTGAATGTTGTTTGTGATCTTTCGGTTGCCTCAAAAGAGCATGCCCGTTTCAAGCAAACCGATGCTGATGTCGGATCATTCGATGCTGGTTACGGATCTGCTCTGCTCGCGAGACAAGTCGGGCAGAAGATTGCTAGAGAGATTTTCTTTTTAGGCGAGGAATACGACGCCCAGCGTGCATATGAAATTGGTGTTGTGAACCGAGTTGTCTATCACTCGGAGCTTGAAAAGACCGGCATTGAAATGGGAAAGCAGATTCTTGCCAAGTCACCAACCGCAATCAGGATGCTGAAATACGCATTCAATCTGCCGGACGATGGTTTAGTTGGTCAGCAACTTTTTGCCGGAGAAGCAACTCGACTTGCCTATGGCAATGATGAAGCCAAAGAAGGCAGAAACTCATTTTTGGAAAAAAGAAATCCTGACTGGTCAAGCTTTCCTTGGCACTTCTAAATGAAACCACTTCGCGTCGTAAATAGTCTCGATACCTTTGCAGCTTTGGAGCTCATGGTAGATGTACTGGATGGAAAAGTCGCTGGTTTTATTTCTGCCGTTGAGGCACCAAACATGGCAACGGAAGTCGATGATGAGGTTGCGCTGATTGTTGAGAGTTCTGGATCGACTGGTGATCCCAAACAAATAAGACTTTCGCTGGAAGCGCTCAAGCATTCAGCGCGTGCCAGCACAGAGAGCTTGGGCGGCGATGGGCAGTGGTTGTTGGCACTGCCAACTAACTTCATCGCTGGAGCAAACGTTCTGATTCGCTCGGTGCTCTCAGACACCCAGCCGATCCTTCTAAACACCAGAGTGCCATTTACAACTGAAGCTTTTGTTAGAGGCGCATCATTGATGGAGGGCACTCGCCGCTACACATCTTTGGTGCCAGCCCAACTAAGCCGTCTGGCGCAAGATTCTGAGTCAGACGCCTTTGTGTTCTCAATGCTTCGAAAGTTTGACGCAATTCTGGTCGGCGGACAGCTACCAAACTGGTCAGAGGTTGAATCTTTGAGAGCAAAAGGAATCAACATTGTCGTTAGTTATGGAATGACTGAGACCTGTGGTGGGTGCATTTATGACGGTGTTCCTCTGGCTGGCGTGAGCTTTGAACTAAACGACGGACTTATCTCAATCGCTGGACCCGTTTTAGCTCTCGGGCTTGGTAACCAATTCCAAACCAACGACCTGGGTGAAATAGTTGACGGCAAGTTAGAAGTATTGGGACGCGCCGATCGTGTCGTTATTTCAGGCGGTCTAAAGGTTTCCCTGGAGAGGGTAGAGCAGGCTGCTCTCAATATTCCTGGAGTGGACCAAGTGGTTGCAGTACCCGTTGCATCACAGTGGGGAGAATCCGTCGGTCTTTTGTATCAAGGCAGTCCAGAGATTAACTTCGAGAGCCTTACTCAACAAATATCAGTTGCAGCTAAACCGGCCAAGGTCTTACGAGTAACTAGTTTTCCAAGGACTGCCACTGGAAAAGTAGACTTGCTTGAATCAGCAAAGCTTTTGGCGGATTAGTCTTTCCTGATGGGAATTAGAACCTGGATCACTGGGGCAAGAGTTAGAACTCTGCCACTGGCAGTCGCACCTATTCTTTTGGGTAGCGCAACAGCTGCCACCATTGACCGTTTTGATTTACTTTTGAGTCTTCTTGCTCTCTTAGTTGCCCTTCTTCTTCAAATTGCCGTCAATTATGCAAATGATTATTCCGATGGCATTCGAGGCACCGATGACAATCGGATAGGGCCAAAAAGAATAACTGCCGGAGGACTAGCAAGACCTACCGCCGTGAAGCGCGCTGCGTTTATTAGTTTCAGTCTTGCGGCACTTGCTGGTCTAGTGATTGTTCTAATTACTCAGCAGTGGTGGCTTGTCGGAATTGGCATTTTTGCAATCATCGCGGCCTGGTTTTATACCGGTGGTAAGCAGCCTTACGGTTATCACGGTCTCGGTGAACTTGCAGTCTTTGTCTTCTTTGGACTAGTTGCAACTATCGGAACCAATTACATCCAGACACTCATAATTGACCCACTCGCAGTTTTATTGGGGGGAACTTTTGGTCTTTATGCCTCAGCTGTTTTGTTGGTGAATAACATTCGCGATATTGAAACTGATACCAAAGCCGGTAAGCGCACCCTGGCCGTCATGTTGGGATATAAGCCGAGCAAGACGCTGTTCTTATTGCTGATTTGGTTGCCGGTATTGATTAATTTGCTACTGGTTTTGTTTTATCCCGCCACGCTATTGGGGCTATTCAACTTGCTGCTTTTGCTTCCAATCACCTTGATCATTATGGAAAGTCGCCGCTCCGGGGAATTGATTACAGCCCTAAAACTCACCAGCTTTGCTGGTTTAGGCTTTGCCGCCCTGGTTAGTCTCGGGATTTACCTGGTCAACTTCTTTTGATTCCAAGATGGCGTCTTCGACGCTGCCCTGCTCGTCTAGGTATTTTCCTTGGGAGTCTCGGCTGAGCTTTTTAGCCACCTGTTCGCTCATAGCATCACGCTGGCGGTCTAAAACCAGAAGAGAGAGCGCGAAGGAAATAGCGGCTGCAATAATTGCAGAGAAATATGGGTTGAAATCCAATAGCAGGAGAACGAAAAACAGGCCAAAAAACATGCCCAATCGAATGAGCGTGTATAGCAGCCAGGGGTTTTTCACCTCTCCAGTCTAAGAGCCAGCGAAGTGAACTAGGGTTGAAGATATGACAAGAGTGGCCATCGTAACGATTGGTTTTTGGCTGATCTGGACTGTTTTTACAACAGTCTTTGCAGCAAGTGCAAACAAGCATGAGGTTCGATCCCTGCCAAAGTGGGTGTGGGTTCTGCTGTGCTTATTTGTGCCATTCTTCGGAGGACTTTTATATCTAATGGTTGGCCGACCACTTCGCCGAGGTGACAATGGCGGCCTTGGTGGGCGCGGTAAGACTGTTGCACCAGACGATGACCCCAACTTCCTAAAGGACATCGGCAAGAAGCTTCGAAAGAAAGACGAAGACGACAAGAAGTGACTTCTCAGTCAATTGCTGCTCACGTGGTGGCAAGTCTGCACGCCAACGGTGTAACTGACTTTCTACTTTCGCCAGGTTCGCGCTCACAAGCTCTCGCGCTGGCCGCCCAACAGCTTGAGCAAGCGGGACTTGCTCGACTAACAGTCCGCCTAGATGAGCGAAGCATGGCCTTTACCGGACTCGGCATTTCAATTGCCTCCAAAAAGCCGGTGGCTCTGATTGTTACTTCCGGCACGGCAGTTGCGAATCTCTACCCGGCGGTAATGGAGGCATATCACTCAGGTGTTCCGCTAATCCTGCTAACGGCTGATCGACCAGCGAGACTTAGAAACAAAGGTGCCAATCAGACCACCAATCAGGTAAACGTATTTGGCTTTGCAGCAGCTTCATTCGACATTGGTCTTGATACTTCAGATTCATCCGCGGCAGAGATAGCAAGTCAGGCAATTCAAGCTGCGCTTTCTAAACCCGGTCCCGTTCAGCTAAACATCCAATTTGATTTGCCGCTAAGCGGCACCAAACCAAATTCGACAGAGCTTGTTGCAAAGTCATCTAAAGTTTCAATTCCGCAAAGAAAGCTTTCCGAGCTGGCCGTGCCGGTTGATAACCATACAGTGGTAATTGCTGGTGCTGGTGGGCAAAGAGCGAAAGAATTCGCAGAATCAGCAGGGCTTCCACTAATTGCTGAGCCGAGCTCTGGAGCCAGAAGCGGTGATAACGCGATTCAATTCCCGCTTGAAGCCACAGAGAAGCTAAGGGATTCAATTAGAAAAGTCGTTGTTTTTGGCAAACCAACCCTCTCTCGTTCAGTGCAGCGCCTTATTTCTGAATCAGCGGTCTATGTGGAGAACTCTTTTGAATATGGAGAGTTTGATCCGTTTGACAACGTAATAGCCAGGGGAGATCGCCTAGTTGCTGATGGAAAGGCAGATTCCTCATGGCTTGCTCGGTGGCAGATCAACGCCGCACCAAACTCTAGAAGTGAGTTCACAAACTTTGTATGGCAGAACAGTGAAAGATTGGTGCTGGGTGCTTCCGACCTAATCCGCGTAATCGATCAAACTGCTCAACCTAAGAACCTAGAAATTTACTCAAATAGGGGATTGTCGGGAATTGATGGCACTGTTTCCACCGCCATCGGTGTTGCCATGGCGAAGGGCCCAACAGTTGCATTGATTGGTGATTTGACTCTCCTGCATGACGCAAATGGCTTAAATAAGACGGACCTGCCTGATCTGGAGCTGAAGTTGGTGGTTGGGAATGACCAGGGTGGCCACATCTTTACGCGCTTAGAAGTAGCAAAGGAAATTGAGCCAGCGGTGTTTGAACGACTATTCAAGACCGAACAGTCTGTGGATCTTGCCAAGCTTGCGCAGGCTTATGGCTGGAAGTATGTGGTTTGCGAAAACCTCACTGAGCTTGAAAAAGCCTGGTCCTTGCGTGGAACAGTTCTGATTGATTATCAGTTAGTTGATTGAAAAGCCCAGCGGACTGCTCTGAACTTCAATTCAGTCTCAACCAGTTCTGCTTCAGGAATCGACTCGGCAACAATCCCTGAGCCGGCAATTGCCCTAATTTGGTTTTCTTCAATTACTCCGCCACGAAGAGCGATTGCGATTTCACCAGATCCATTTGAACTCAGCCAGCCAACTGGCCCTGCGTATCCTCCGCGATCAAATGGCTCTAGTTCCTCTAGCAATGCAGTAGCTGCGATTGTTGGTGTTCCTGCAACAGCAGCAGTTGGATGAAGTTTTTCAATTACATCAAAGAGTGTGATGTTTGGAAGAAGCTTCCCAGTCACGTCAGTTGCTAGGTGCCAAAGGTCTGGCAGCACTAACGAGAAAGGCTCTTTTTCATAATCAACCGTCGAACAAAAAGGCGAAAGTTCTCTAACCAAAGACTGGACGGCAAAGTCGTGCTCGTGTTTGTTTTTGAGCGAATGAGAAAGTCCATCGGCAATTGCAACATCCACATCCGGATCAGTTCCGCGCGCTGCTGTTCCAGCCAGCACCCTGGCGGATACCTCACCATTTCGAGCTCGCAACAGAATCTCTGGGGTTGCGCCAAAAACATTTCCAACTTTGTAAGTCCAGCAATCCGGATAGCGCTCATGCAGACGCCTAAGTGCCAGTCCAAGATCCGGAGCGCCAGTTATTGGCAGAACCAGGTCTCTAGCTAAGACAACTTTTTCAATTTCACCAGAGTCAATTGCTTTAAGAGCCAGTTCAACATTGTTTAGGAAAGCAGATTCAGTTTGGTCTCCGGTTGAGAATTCACCCGAAATCTTGGTCAAACTCTTGGCTTTTGAAGTCTCTGCGATCACGACCTCAAAGGACTCATCTTGAGAAATCACCTGAGTTCTCGCCGGCACGATAAGCACCGATTCATACTCACTTGTTTCCGAAAAAGCGATTGAGACCATTGCGATTAACCCGGCTGACGCAATCCCAGATTCGTTATTGATTTGAGTGCTTTGAAGGAAGTTTTGCCAGGCTAGTGATAATTCGTGGATGCGGTCTTTTCCTTTTGCGACGAACCGCACAGCCTCGCCATCGGCGATGATTTGCTGATCTTTGTGGAGGAAGACGCTCTTCCCTGATAGGTCAAACCCTCTTGGATTGATGCGCTGAATACGCGCCGTTAGGGACATTTTGACCTTTGCTCTAAGTTGCCTGAGAGATTGCAGGGGAACCCGCATTTCCTCATAGGCTTTCCTATGAAAGTTTAGGCGCAAGGAGACAGGTGAGAAAACTAGCCCTTTTCACTCTCGCCTTTAGCGCATTTATCAGCCCTTCATACGCTGATGAATTGGATAATCGCTCAGACGAGACTGAACAGGTAATTCCGCCAGCAATTGTTGATGGGCAAGTTGACCCAACAGCAACCGAACCGCTAAATCTCTCCGAGATTGAAGTCACCACAAAAACACCCGCTGATGAATTTATTAGCGCGACCACACCTCTGCTGGTTGCCCTGATGCTGGGTTCTGTGGGACTAGTTATCTTCACGCTAGTTAGCCAATCAAAGAAAGATGCGGCGCAGTTAGACTAGCCCGGTGACTAAAGCCGACCTAAACAAAGCCCCTGGTGATGTGTCGGCCATGTTTGATCAGGTAGCCAAAAACTACGATCGCACCAACGACCTTCTCTCCTTCTACCAATCAAGACTTTGGCGCAAGGCTGTCCGCCGGGCAGTTAATCCGCTTGCAGGTCAGCGGATTCTTGATGTAGCTGCCGGCACTGGCACTTCTTCTAAGGCGCTGCTAGTTCCAGGGGGAGAAGTGGTAGCTGCTGACTTCTCTAAGGGAATGATTGAACAGGGGAAGAAGCAGCATCCTGATCTCAGCTTTGTTTTTGCAGATGCGATGAAGTTGCCATTTCAGGCGGCAGAGTTTGATGTTGTGACAATTTCCTTCGGCCTCAGAAACGTTGAGAACTATCAGAAGGCGCTGCAGGAGTTCCATCGAGTGCTAAAGCCCGGGGGCAAACTGGTGGTTTGCGAGTTTTCTAAGGTGCGCGGTCTGATTGGGCTGCTTTACAAGTTCTACTTGCGCTTGGTTTTGCCAGTTGTGGCCAGGGTTTTTTCTTCCAATCCAGAAGCTTATACATATTTATCTGAATCAATTGAAGCCTGGCCCAATCAAAAAGAGCTGGAACAAAACATCCGCTCTGCTGGTTTCAAGAACGTGAGTTACAAAAACCTAAGCCTTGGTGTTGTCGCTCTACACACAGGAGAGCGCTAATGTCACTACCCAAGTATTTCCAAGGCATTCAAGATAAAGCCTTGTTGGATTCGCTCCAGCAAAAGCTGGATGAAGTTGAAAAGCGCATTCAGTCAGCAACCCGCCATACTGAAGAAGTGGTCGATGTCATGTCGAACCACTTGGCTAAAGCGGGTGGAAAGCGACTAAGACCTGCACTTCTTTTGCTCACTGCACATCTTGGCAATCCTTCAAAGCAAGAAGTCTTGGATGCAGCAGTTGTTATGGAAATCACGCATCTAGCAACCCTCTATCACGATGACGTCATGGACCAGGCTGAGACCCGACGTGGGGTGACTGCTGCTCAGAAAATTTGGGGCAACAACATGGCCATCTTGACTGGCGATCTACTCTTTGCGAGAGCTTCCAACATTGTTAGCAATCTCGGAGAGCGTGCGCTGAAGATGCAGGCTCGAGTCTTTGAGCAATTAGTACTAGGTCAATTGCACGAGTCAATTGGATCGCAAGATCAGGATCTAATGCAGCACTATCTCGATGTGATTAGAGATAAGACCGGTTCTTTGATTGCCCTATCTGCGCAGCTCGGTGCACTCCTATCTGATGCAGATGAGAAGTATCAAGAACCGCTGCAGAAGTACGGCGAGATTATGGGCATAGCCTTCCAGCTGTCAGATGACCTAATTGATATCCGTTCAACTAGCGCAGAGTCTGGCAAGGAAGCGGGAACTGACATTCTCGCCGGAGTACCAACGCTGCCGGTAATTTTGCTCTCTAAGCACTCCGATGTAAGCTCAGCGGCACTGCTAGAAAAGATAAAGTCCGCCAACCCTCAAAGCATTGAGCAGGTCTTGGTAGAGCTCCGAGCTCACCCAGTGATGGTTGAGGCTGACGAATTCGCCAATCAATGGGGCGACAAGGCCATTTCGGCCATCGAATCTCTGCCAGCTGGTAGCGTGAAGTCCGCCCTAGAGAGCTTTGCCAGGGCGATGGTTAATCGCAAAGGATAGTTTCGGAAAGTATGTCCAAGCTTCGTCTCGCGGTGGTTGGTGCTGGACCGGCTGGTATTTACGCATCTGACCTAATCATCAAAGCCCAGCGAGATTTCGATGTTTCAATCGATCTTTTTGATTTGCTTCCGGCTCCCTACGGACTTGTGAGATACGGCGTAGCCCCGGACCACCCCCGCATCAAAGGAATCATCAAGGCACTCTATGAAGTTTTGGATCGAGGAGACATTCGCTTTTTTGGGAATGTGAAATACGGAGTTGACCTAAAACTCTCGGATCTAAAAAAGCACTACAACGCCGTTATATTTGCAACTGGCGCAATCAAAGACGCTGACCTAAACATTCCTGGCATTGATCTTGATGGAAGCTATGGAGCGGCAGACTTTGTCAATTGGTATGACGCGCATCCAGATTTCCCGCTCACCTGGCCACTGAATGCCAAAGAGATTGCCGTAATTGGCAACGGAAATGTGGCTTTAGATGTTGCTCGCATGCTCATCAAGTTGCCCGATGACTTACTTTCTACCGACATACCCGATCACGTCTATCAAGGCCTCAAGAATTCACCTGTGACGGATGTGCATGTTTTCGGTCGACGCGGCCCTGCTCAGGTTAAGTTTTCTCCCCTAGAGCTTCGCGAGGCTTTGCATGTCAATGGCGTGCAGGCGATTGTTGATCCGGCCGACTTCCAATTTGATGAAGGTTCTCAAGCAGCAATTGATAGCAACAATCAAATTCGGGTAATGGTCAAGACTCTGCAGGATCTAAAAGATAATGCCCAGTCAACCCAAGGCCGAAGATTGCACCTTCACTTCTTCCACTCACCGTTAGAAGTAATCGGCCAAGACGGCAAAGTCAGCGCTATCAAGTTTGAAAGAACAAAGCTCGACGGCACCGGCAATGTCACTGGCACGGGAGAGATAGTTGAGTATCCCGTCCAAGCTGTTTATCGAGCTGTTGGATATTTCGGTAGCGAACTCGACGAGATTCCATTTGATTCAAAATCTGGAGTTATTTCAAATGAAGAAGGTCGCGTTCTTGATTCTTCAGGTACGCACATACCCGGCGTTTACTGCACGGGCTGGATCAAGCGTGGTCCAGTTGGACTGATTGGCCACACCAAGGCCGACGCAATCGAAACGATTGGCCATTTAATTGAGGACCGCGCAAACTGGTGGCAGCCGGCCGCACCCGCAGAGGAGGCCATCGTCGAAACCCTGCGCGAGCGCGGAGTTGATTTCATGGATTGGAAGCGCTGGCTGAATGTGGACGCCAAGGAGCGAGCACTGGGCGAAGGTGATGGACGAGAGAGAATCAAGCTGTTTGACCGCAGCGAGATGCTAAGAGTTTCGAAGGGAAGCTGATGCAGGTTCTTCCCGGTGCAAGATTGAGGAAAGCTCAGATTGCGTCACTGCTGATTTTCATTTTGATGGGCCACTCTGCATTGGCATCAGTTGCCTGGGTACCAGAGTTCATCGACCGGCTAGGTGTGTCCTTCGTTACCTGGGGAACCATTATTGGCTTCAGCGTTATTGGCTCAATTACCCCTCTGTTGTTTGCTTCACGCCTAATCATGCGCTTCGGAGCGCGGCCGATAATTCGTTTTGCGAATTACGGCGGCATGTTTTTCCTCATTTCACTCGGCTGGTTCAATGACCCAGCAATTTGGATGATTTTCAACATTTTCTTCAATTTCTTTATGTCGCTGTTGGGAGTCTCGGTTAATTCAGCGGCCGTGCTTCTGCAGAAGCAGATTTCAAAAAACATAATTGGCAGAATGCATGCCGGCTGGTCGCTAGGAGCAGTTGCTGCGGCGATAACTGGTGCACTTGCAACAGTGTTTATAACGCTCGAGCTTTTCCTTATTTTGGTGGCTGTTGTGACCATCGTGCTGTTTGAAATCTTTATGCGGTGGCTGCTGAGTCCTTCAGAGGATGGCCATATCGAAGAAAGAGCAAGCGTAGTAAAGCGAAAGTTCTATCAAATGCCTTCGCAACTTTGGCTTTTGGCATTTGGTTTGTTTGCAGCCATTTATCCTGAAGTTGCAGTGATTGACTGGGCTGCAGTCTTCGCAAGAGATGTATTGAACGCGGAGCTCGCTCTCCGATCAATTCCATTCGGCATGTTTATGGTGGGAATGATTATTGGCCGACTCTCAATGACACGACTAGCCGAGAAGTTTCACCCGCACACCCTTGCCTCGCGCGGTGCATTGCTCGCGGCAATGGCGCTGGCAATCGCAGCACTATTTGCCGCACCAGTTGCTGATGCAAACCCCACGCTAGGACTTCTATTTGGATCTTTGCTATGGGGATTGGCAGGCCTTGGTCTCGCACCTGCATCCCCGGCGTTTTTCTCCGCTGGAGGTCACGTTCCTGGTGTTTCGACTGCTTGGGCAGTTAGCAGATTGAGTCTTTTCAACTCAAGCGTTGCCATCTTTGCCAAGGCGTTTATGGGTGCTTTGGTGGAAGGGGTTGGTTTATCAAACGCCTTCTTCTTCCCGGTAATTCTTGCTTTGATATCTGCGGTGATTGCTGAGCAGTTTGCAAAACGGGCAAAGAAGAGTGATCTTGAAAATGCAGCTCCACCAACTGGCCCAATCTCGATTATTCCTAGTCCAGATGATGCTCGATAGGGTGAGCGCATGACACTGCTAAGGATTAGCAACACCCCACGCGACTACGCATGGGGTTCTTTAGACCTGATCCCGCAGTTGCTAGGCACTGAACCAGACGGGAAACCTCAAGCAGAGGTTTGGTTTGGTACTCATCCTGATTCAGAATCCCAAGTTGAAGACGACCAAAACGGACCACTTTCCTCACGCGTTGGTGAACTTGGTTTCCTGGTCAAATATTTGGCAGCTGCCAAACCACTCTCTATCCAGGCGCATCCAACCAAAGACTGGGCCGCCAAGCGATTCTCAGAGAAGTACCCCGGCTACACAGATGCCAACCACAAGCCTGAGCTGATAGCTGCGGTTAGCGAGTTTCGTGCTTTGTGCGGGTTCAGAAAAACAGCGGAGATTTCTTCCGACCTGCAGAATCTGATCGAAGTAAGTGAAACATTTAAACCTTGGCTCAACGCTTTGGCCAGTGAAGGATTGCGCGGTGCAACAAAGTGGGCACTGGGGCAGAGCAAGGAAGTTGTAGAGGATTTTGTTACAAGAAGCGGCGTCACCTCTCGCAGTGATCTAATTAGAGGAATTAATCAGCACTTCCCGGGCGACGTGGGGCTCCTGGTGAGCATGCTGCTCAACTATGTTCAACTGAGACCAGGCGAGGCACTTTTCTTGCCAGCCGGGAACATTCACGCTTATCTCTCCGGTCTCGGCGTTGAGGTAATGGCCTCTTCAAACAATGTTCTGCGCGGCGGCCTGACTGTAAAGCCGATTGATGTCAATGAACTGATTGCGGTTGCCGATTTTTCAGAGCTTGCTAACCCAATTGCCAATCAAAAGCTACTGATGAATGGCTTGGTGGAATATCAAACTGAAGGTGAGGACTTCCGTGTTTATCGAGTCGAACCCAGCGGAAGCAATCTGCTGATTGACATTCGACTAACTGGCAAAGCCATTCTGACTTGCGTGGCTGGCGAAATAGCTGTTTCCACATCCAAAGAAGAAACATTGGTGCTTAAAAAAGGCCAGGCGTGCTTTTTTGATGCTGCCAATTACTTCTCTATTTTGGGAAGTGGCACCGGTTATCTAGCGCTTGGCTAGCGGTAGTTCTCAAACTGCAAATCAACCGGCAAGTCCTTGCCCTTTAGAAGAGCAATCGTGTCTTGCAGATCATCTCTACTCTTGGAGCTAACGCGTAGCTCATCACCTTGAATCTGAGCCTTGACGCTCTTGGGCCCCTCTTCGCGAATGATCTTTGCCACCTCTTTGGCATGCTCGCTGCTGATCCCGTTCTTGAGCTTGCATGTGAGTTTGTATTCTTTGCCGCTTGCAATTGGCTCACCAGCATCCAGGCTCTTTAGTGAAATCCCGCGCTTTACAAGCTTGGACTGGAAAACGTCCAGGATGGCTCGGACTCTTTCCTCCGAGTTTGCCTTGATGACGACGTTGTCGCCACTCCAATCAATTTCAGCCCCGGTGCCCTTGAAGTCGTAGCGCTGAGCAATCTCTTTAGCAGCCTGGTTCACAGCGTTATCAGCTTCTTGCTTATCAACTCGACTGACGATGTCAAACGATGAATCTGCCACTATTCCTCCCGGGCTCGCTTGGCGGTTGACGAACGGACTTCTAAATCTATTGGCCAGGTATTCAATTGCTCGACATTGGCGAGTTCTCTTTCTTCGCCACTTTCCAAGATGTCGACAATCCAGTTAGCTCCGTGCTCACCTTGCTCGCGAGTTCGCTGATTGATGGTGGATAGACCATAGAACTGTCCGAGTGGGTGGCCATCCAAGCCGATTACAGAAATATCTTGCGGCACCCTGAGTCCCAGATCACGAGCGGCTTGAATTGCTCCAAAGCCCATCTCATCCGATGCACAAAAAATAGCACTTGGGTTATGGCGAGGATCACCAAGCATTTGTTTAGCTGCGTAGTATCCGCCACCAACCGTGAAGTCAGCTTCCGCCATCCATTGTGGTTTGAAATCCAGATTCGCATCTAGCAGTGCTTCTTGATAACCGGTCTTGCGCAGGTATGGCTGATGGAAATCCATCTCACTGGCTGGGTTACCAGCAATCATTCCGATTTCGGTGTGACCAAGTGAAATTAGGTGCTGCGTAGCAAGACGACCAGCACCCTCATCATCGATTGACAGAGATCGAGCACCAGGGATTGGGCCACCAATACCAACAATTGGTTTATTTAGAGCTGTAAGTTTCTCGAGTTCTTGGTCAGATAGTTTGAGAGCAACTGTTAGCACTCCATCGACCCTCTTACGTAAAACTAAGTCATCAAAAACACGATCTCTGTGGCCAGCACCACCAGAGAGGCTGTAGAGAGTGATGTCATAGCCGCGCATCACCAAGGCACTAACAATTCCTTCTAAAACAGTTGAGAAAAACCATCTATCAATAAACGGAAGCACGACACCGATGTTTCTAGAGCGACCGGTTGCGAGGGTGTAGGCAGAAGAAGAGGCAACATAGCCAAGTTCCTGCGCTGCCTTGAGAACGCGCTCTCGTGCTCTGGCTGAAACGTGAGATTTGCCATTGAGGGCTCTTGAGACTGTGGCTGTCGAGACGCCCGCCCGCTGGGCAACTTCGATGATCCCGACCATGCAAAAACTGTAAAGGTTTACGGCGTTCTTGGCTAGCGAGCCTCAAAATCGGGTATCCTTGAGCGTCGCTAAGACCAAGGCAAGTTACCCAAGTGGCCAAAGGGATCTGACTGTAAATCAGCCGGCGTGAGCCTTCGGGGGTTCGAATCCCTCACTTGCCACCAAATTCACCCCAACCGGGGTGGAATTTGGGACTTTTTTCGAAATTTTCCAGGTTCTTTCCACTGTAGAAAAACTGGAGAATAAATGAACGCCCTGCTCAAATACCTGACAGGCAAAGCCACCGCACCTCTCAACATGTTGATTGCATTGGGCTTTGCCATTTTTGCTTTTGTTGGACTTCCACTGCCAGCAAACGAGACCACTCCCGGCGCTGGATTGCCAGATGAAACCGAGAGCGTTGTTGCTTCAAAGATCCGTGAAGACTTTGTGGTCACCGAAGGGTCAGCGGCATTCATTGTTTATTTCTCTGACACCAAGTTCACAGACGAGCAGCTCGAGTGGGTGCAGGGAACTTTCAACCCAATGGTCGGCATGCCAAGTGGTGGCGCTAACGAAAAGTTTTTAGAGTTCACCAACGCTGAGCTAAATGGTGAAGCGTTTGTTCCACCGGCTGTAATTTCAGAAGACGGTGCTACCGCTCTAATTACTGTTCCATTGGACCAGACCGATAATTTTGAAATAACAACTGAACGCGTAGAGAAGATGCGCGAACTTGCACCTGAAGCAATGCCGGCCGGTCTAAACGTTTACGTAACTGGTCCAGAGGCGTTTCTGAAAGACGTTGGATCGATTTTTGAAGGTGCTGACTTTTTGCTGCTTGCCTTCACTGCAGGTGTAGTAGCACTTCTTCTTCTAATAACTTATCGCTCACCTGTGCTCTGGCTAATTCCACTTGCAGTGGTCGGAACAGCGGATGGTATGGCTGGCATTTTGGCCAGACGTGCTGCAGATGCACTTGGCTTCAGTCCCGATGCATCGGTGACGGGTATCTTGTCGGTTCTGGTGTTTGGTGCTGCAACGAACTATGCGCTGCTACTAATTGCACGATACCGCGAAGAACTTCTCAGTTATGAGGACCGACGTGAGGCGATGCGAATCGCTATTCGAGGAGCAGGGCCTGCCATTTTAGCATCCGGTTCGACGGTAGCTGTCGCTCTCGCATTGCTGCTACTTGCTGAAATTGACGGCCGCCAGGTTCTAGGTCTGGTATCAGCAGTAGGAATTGTTGTTGCGATGATCGCTGGATTGCTTGTTTTGCCAAGTGCTCTGGTGGTGTTTGGTCGCTGGATCTTCTGGCCATTTGTTCCAAAGGTTGGTGGAAAGAATCCATACGAGAAGTCAATTTGGACAAAGCTCGGCCGAGCCGTTTCAAAGAAGCCATTAGCCGTTGCGGCTATCGGTGTTGCGATTCTTGGCGGTCTAGCCTCCGGAGGATTGGGTATCAAGAACGGTCTAAGCGCTACTGAAATTTTCATTGAGAAGCCTGAAGCGGTTTTGGGCCAGGAAGTGCTGGCGGATGCATTCCCAGCTGGCAGTGCTGCCCCGACTTACGTAATTGTGAGCAAGGAGTATGCCGCCGAGGCTAAGCAGCTTGTCGATATTGAAGGCGTTGCAGAGATTAACGATGGTTCCTCGAATGATAAGTACCAGGAATTCCAGCTGGTCCTAGATGCTGAGCCTGAATCTGCGGAAGCCCTTCAGTTGATTCGTGATTTGCGAGTCGAGTTGGATGCTCTACCAGCAGATGCCGTAGCAGTGGTCGGCGGCCAGGATGCCACAACATTGGACGTAACGGACGCAACTAATCGCGACCAAGCACTGCTGGTTCCACTGATTCTTATCTCGGTGTTCCTGATTTTGATTCTGCTGCTGAGATCACTTGCGGCACCAATCTTCTTGATGATTGCTGTCGTGGGATCCTTCTTCTCAGCAGTCGGAGCGAGCTGGCTAATTTTCCAATATATCTTTGGATTCCCGGCGCTAGATCTAACAGTTCTAATTTTGGCCTTCTTGTTCTTGGTGGCACTTGGTGTTGATTACTCGATATTCCTGGTAACCAGAGCTCAGGAAGAAGCGCACAAGCTTGGAACTCGCGAGGGCATGAAGAAAGCACTGGGTGCAACCGGCGGTGTTATTACCTCCGCCGGAATTTTGCTCGCAGCGGTATTTGCCGTTCTCGGAGTTCTACCACTGATTGCGCTTGCGCAGGTTGGAACAATCGTGGGTATCGGTGTGCTACTTGACACCTTGCTGGTAAGAACTGTCATTGTTCCCGCAATCGCATTTATTGCGGGCAAGAAGTTCTGGTGGCCGAGAAAGGAATTTGCTGACTAAAGCGAACTGCTTTAGAGGCGAATCCAAGCAACCTGGTCGTGCTCCAACACACCTTCAATTGTGAGGTCGTGCTGAGTTGTGACCAGTAGCTCACCGGCTGGTAGGGCAACTGTTCCTGCGAAGTTTGCAATCACTCGAACACCAGAGTTATCAAAGGCAAGTGTGGTCTCATCACACATTTCTTCAACCCAGCTAAGGCTTCCCATACCAAGGTTGAATTGCTTTCGAACTTTCAGTAGTTGTCGGTAAAGCTCGAGAGTTGATCCGGCAATTCCCTCCTGCTCACTCCTGGCGTAGCGGCGGTAGTTTTCAGGTTGTGGCAGCCAGCTCTTGCCAGTGTTGTTGAAGCCAAAGGCTGGTTTGTCGGCTTCCCAGGGAATAGGAACGCGGCAACCATCGCGACCGACTCTTTCACCATTAGTTCTAAAGAAAGTCGGATCTTCTCTGTACTTGGCTTCTAAAGTTGTGTGCTCTGGAAGTCCCAGCTCTTCTCCCTGGTAGAGATAAGAGCTTCCGGGAAGTGCCAGCATGAAGGCAGTTGCTGCCCTTCCAACTCGCTGGCCACGAGCCTCATCGGGTTGCGGATAATCAGGTCCAATTCCATCGCCCTGCTTCGGCACTTCGTCATAAGCCATGCGAGTGACGTGTCGAATGACATCGTGGTTTGAAAGCACCCAGGTGCTCGGTGCTCCGACGCCACCAAACTCGCGAAGCGAGTCATCAACAACTTTTCGCAGGTCTGGTGACCTCCAGCCAGTGCTGAGATAACCAAAATTGAATGTCTGGTGATACTCGTCTGGCCTGACCCACTTTGCCATTTTGCTTAGAGGTAGAACCCAGGCTTCTGCACACATAGCGCGATCTTCATATTCATTCACTACTTTTCTAAAGCCTCGAATGATTTCGTGGACTCCCTCTTGCCCCCAGTAAGGATGAGGTTTTTCTTCTTGAGGCTCCGAGTCCGAACCAGTCATAGAAGTTGAGACTTCTTCAATGTCAGGAAGTCCCGGTGCTTTGATTAGCGAGTGGGCGACATCGACTCTGAATCCGTCGACACCTCGATCGAACCAGAAGCGCAGAACATCATGGAAAAACTCTGTGACCTTTGGATTGTCCCAATTGAAGTCAGGCTGTGAAGAATCAAAGATGTGCAGGTACCACTGGCCATCCTCTATCTGAGTCCAGGCATTTCCACCAAATACCGAAGGCCAGTTGTTCGGTGGAGTGTTGGCATCCTTGCCATCACGGAAGTGATACATCTCTCGCTCAGGCGAACCCTTCCCAGCCTTGAGGGCTGCTTGGAAGAGCGGGTGCTGATCTGACGAGTGATTTGGAACGAGATCAATAATCACTCGAATGCCAAGCGAGTGCGCTCTCTCTAATACGGCATCAAAGTCAGCCAGTGTTCCAAATAGCGGGTCAATGTCCTTGTAGTCGGAAACGTCGTATCCAGCATCCTTCTGAGGGGAACGGAAGAACGGGGAGAACCAAATGGCATCGATACCCAGGTTCTTGAGGGATTCTAGACGGCTCAGCACTCCGGGCAAATCACCCATGCCATCGCCATTGCCATCCGCGAAGGACCTGGGGTAGATCTGGTAAATGACGGCATGACGCCACCAGTTCGCATCTTTTTGCACAACAAGCCTCTCTGAGCCACAACTATGTAAAGGCTTTCAGCTTCTAGCTCAAGCCCTCCATAGGTTATTGGCTTACTTCCCTGATGTTTGCTGAGGTTTATGGATTTGTTACCAAATCTTTTCATTGAAAAATTTGTAAACGGTTGCAGAGTTCTACATTCTTATCAAGTCGAGATTCCTCGACGTGAAGGAGAAAAATGAAACTACGCACTCGCGGCTTGAAGGCCGCCGCTGCAGTATTCGCAGTTGGTGCCCTAGTCGGAGCTGGTATGACTCCAGCTCAGGCCGCACCAAAGCAGATCATTGTTTGGGCAGACGAGACCCGCGGTCCTCAGCTCAAAGCATTGATTGATGGAAACACAACTATTGCGCCTGGATACGTTGTAAAGGTTCGATTCTTCGCTTCCTTAACAGCTTTGCAGAGTGCATGGGACAAGGCGACAGCAGCCGGAGGCCCAGATGTTATAACAGGACCTGCATCCTTTATTTCGGGTGCAAAGAGTGGTCGAATTGTTCCACTTCTATATTCAAAGATTGCTCAACAGCAAATGCCAAGAGCTTCTAAGCAGGCACTTTCCTACAATGGCCGTACATATGGTGTAGCGCTCGATGTTGACACTACAGCGATGTACTGGAACACAAAGTTTGGCGCAGCTCCAAAGACATTCGACGAATTCCACAAGGTCTTCCTAGAGAAAAAGGCTGCAGGTGACGTTACCGGTGGTATTTGTGCCTTCGATGGAACCTGGGGTGCACACCCAATTCTCACTGCACTTGGTGGCGGAGCCTTTGGCTTCACATCAAACAAGCCTGATGCAAACAAGGTGCTTATCAACTCTGACGCATTCAAGGCCAATGTGAAGAAGTACTTAGTGGGTACTGATGGTAAGAGCAACGGATTCCTACAGTGGGAAAACTGCGGTGATGCATTCAAGGCTGGAAAGATCTTGGCTGCCAACACCGGAGCTTGGAACCTGGACGGCATCACATCGGCTGGCGTTAAGTTCACTCTTCAGCCAGTTCCTGGTCTGACCGCAAGCACCAAGGGTGCGCAGTGGGTCAACTACTCAGGTGCATTCGTTACCTCATACGCTAAGACTCACGGAGTTGAGCTTGGAGCTAAGAAGCTAGTACTTGATTGGTTTGCTTCATCAGCCGGTCAGGTACAGATGTACGCAGCATCAGATCGCCCACCAGCCAACATCCGCGCAGCAGCAACTGTAAAGGCCGCAAACACAAAGGCCTTTGCTCAAGCTGCGGCAACCGGTGTACCACAGTTCAGCGCTTGGCTGGACGACAAAACTGGTGGTTCAAACTGGTATGACACACTCGGATCAACTCTGACCAGCATTTTGGTAAAGGGTGAGCCCGTAGATGCAACTCTTGATGCAGCTGCAGCAATTCTGAAAAAGAATTTTGCTAACGCAGCTAAGTCGAAGTAAGTAGCTAATACATTTACAGGGGTCAGCATTTGCTGGCCCCTGTAAATCAGTTATGGGACCAGCTTTATGACCAAAGTTATGCAAGAGAAGCCACTCAGAATTTGGCCTCTGATACTCAAAATCCTTGCCGGATCAGTTTTGGCAGCCGTCTTGGGTTACCTGGCTTTTATTGCCTTTCTTGCTGGTGAGACGCTAATTGGTTCCGTTGTCAGTCTTATTCTCCTGACATCATTTTTAGTTTATGGAAATAGCAAGAAGCTGGTTCCACTCAAGTTTTTATTCCCTGGAATCGTCCTTCTTGTTGTGTTTGTGGTGGTTCCAATCGTCTACACGGTCGTAATGTCCACCTTCAATTACCGCACCGGGAATGAAATCACGCGTGACGAAGCAATTGAGCAAATTTTCGAAACCGGATATACGCCAGACGAAAACTTTACTTTTTATTACATGACTCTCGGTACGTATGAAGGCTCACTAGCCGCGCTCCTAACCGATGCAGGCACCAGCGAGGTTTACCTAGGCACCAATAGCGAGGCTGTTCCACTTGAGCCTGGCACTTATGATGTCGATGAGTTTGGAACAGCTGTTGGCATAGATGGCTTTGCACCACTTTCCTTTGAAGATGCTGCAGCCCGCGAAGCGGAAGTGACATCGCTTAGATTTTCATTAAATGAAGAGCAATTCATACGACCTGAAGCCCTTGATTCGGCAAGTTTGAATGTTCAGGCATTCAAGTTCGATGCGTCTACCGGTGAACTGACCGACGCCGTCAATGGCATTACATATGTTGACAACGGAAATGGCAATTTCGTCAACAAGGCAGATCCCCAGCAAAAACTTTTTCCTGGCTGGAGAGCTTTCAATCCTCTGGAAAATTACTTATCGCTCTTGACAAATCCAGTAATTCGGGGACCCTTCATCAGCGTGTTCGCTTGGACTTTCACCTTTGCTTTCTTAACTGTGCTGACAATGTTTGCAGCCGGCTTGATGCTTGCGATTGCATTGGATAAAAAAATCCCGCTGCGTAACTTTTACAAGTCCGTCTTAATTTTGCCCTATGCAATTCCAAGCTTCATGTCGATTCTGATTTGGAGCGGAATGTTTAACCGCGAGTTTGGGGCCGTGAATCTAGCACTCGGGGTAGAAATAGATTGGTTCAACGATGCCACTTTGGCCAAGTTGGTTGTGCTGGTCGTAAATTTATGGCTTGGATTCCCATATTTCTATCTGATTTCTTCCGGAGCAATCCAAGCACTGCCGAGTGAGCTAGAGGAAGCTGCCGCTATTGATGGAGCAAAGCCGAGTCAAATAATGTTCCAAATAAAACTACCCTTGCTTCTGCAAATCTTGTCCCCGCTGCTCATTGCATCTTTCGCTTTCAACTTCAACAACTTCAACATTGTCTACCTCTTAACAGGAGGGGGGCCAACGGATGTCTTGGGCGGCGAGACTGCAGGCGCGACAGATATTTTGATTACATACGCTTACAAAACAGCTTTTGGATCGGCTGAGCAAAACCTTGGGCTGGCTTCAGCAATCAGCGTGATTATGTTCATCATCGTGGGAGCTCTGTCCCTTTGGAGCCTTAGGCGGTCAAAAGTTCTTGAGTCGGTGATGTAAATGAAGCGCGCAAATTCAATTGGTCAGATTTGGCGTCACGCCTATGCATGGGCTCTTATCATTTTTGCGATATTCCCGATTTATGTGGTTGTTCTAAGCTCCTTTGACCCGACGGGCGGCCTCGCTTCTTCGACTCTTCTTCCGCAACGATTTAGCTGGGAAAACTACGAAACACTATTCAGTTCCCCAACAATTCCATTTATGACTTGGATGGGTAATTCGGTTTACCTAGCGGCTCTAAACGCGGTCCTCTCAATTGTGGTTGGAGCATTCTCTGCCTATGCCTTTTCAAGACTTCGATTCAAGGGGAGAAAAGCAGGGTTACAGGCACTCTTATTAATTCAAGTGTTTCCAGCTTTTCTGGCGCTAGCTGCAATTTACGTAATGATGGAGCGTATAAACACGGTTTTTCCTTGGATAGGTCTTGGCAGTCACGGAGGCTTGCTTTTGATTTATCTCGGTGGATCGATGGGTGTTAATGCGTGGCTACTAAAAGGATTTATCGATTCCATACCGATGGAACTAGATGAAGCTGCCAAAATTGATGGAGCAACCCCATTTCAAATCTTCTGGCAAATATTCGTTCCCCTTTCGGCGCCGGTTCTCGCCGTGACGGCACTTCTATCTTTCATCGGTACATTCAATGAATTTATTTTGGCAAGTTTGTTCCTTCAGGACGTCAACCTGCGAACTGTGGCAGTTGGATTACAGTCTTTTGTCGGTGCACAATTTGGCGCAAACTGGGGACCTTTTGCGGCGGGGTCAATCCTGGCATCCATGCCACTCATCGCACTATTTCTTTCGCTCCAGAAGTACATAATTGGTGGCTTAGTATCAGGCTCAGTCAAGGGCTAACACCACGTTTGCCTGAGGCAGTTGGCAGGTGCTAATCTGTGTCGGTTACAACGCCCCGATAGCTCAGTGGTAGAGCACTTCCATGGTAAGGAAGGGGTCGACAG
>JBMLPC010000079.1:0-5616 GCA_049242305.1 Aquiluna sp.
TGAGGAACTGCTATGCCGTATGAGGCAACCAATGGAGCTAGTGGCAGGGTAATTTTGTCCCCTACGCCACCAGTTGAATGCTTGTCCGAAGTCTTCATCGCAAGAGAGGAAAAATCGAGTCTCTCGCCGGAGTCAATCATCGCAAGCGTAAGGTCGAGGATTTCTCGTCGATTCATTCCGTTGAGCAAAATGGCCATAGCCATCGCAGACATTTGTTCATCAGCAACTACGCCCTGGGTGTAATTGGCAACGAGCCAACGAATTTCATCGCTTGAAAGCTCTTGCTTTTCTCGCTTTTTTATAATCAGCTCAACAGCTGAGAAAGTCATTTGCCCAAATCCTTAGGCCCAAATGCATCAGGCAGAACTTCGGTAATTGGTTTGATTCCACTAATGGTTTGCAGAAGCATCCCCTCTGCCGCGTGTTCAAAGAGAAGCTGACGACACCGGCCACAAGGCATAAGCGGATCTCCCTTGCCATCAACGCAGGCAAACGCAACTAGCTTTCCTCCACCAGTGCGATAGAGCTCGCTCACTAATGAGCACTCTGCGCATAAACCAAGTCCATAGGAAGCATTCTCAACATTGCAACCAGATATGACTCTTCCATCATCAACCAAAGCTGCAACGCCAACTGGAAAATTTGAGTAAGGGGCATACGCCTTTTCCATCGCCGTTTTCGCGACAGCGGTGAGTTGCTTCCAATCAATTTCCAATGTTTATCCTTTGGTATATGGAATCGCCAGTGCTTTTGGCGGCCTAGACTGACCAACAAATCCGACAACCGCAATGATTGTCACGATGTAGGGCACCATCGTAATGAAGTCAGTTGGGATTCCTGGGCTTACCTGGTTTGCCCAGACCCTGAGGATGATTGAAAATCCAAAGAGCAAAGCAGCGAGCGCAGCAGAAATCGGATGCCATCTGCCAAGGATCACTACGGCCAGCGCAATGAATCCAAATCCACCTGACATTTCTCGACCAAAGGCACCGGCATTACCGATAGTGAGTGCCGCTCCTCCAAGTCCTGCCGACATTCCGCCCAGAGTTACCCACCAAAAACGCGTTCTCCCAACATTTATGCCCACGGTGTCGGCAGCCAGCGGGTGCTCACCAACCGCTCGTGCCCTTAGGCCCAGCTTGGTCTTGAACAGGACAAAGTAGAGGGTCGGAACAATGATCAAAGCTAAGAAGACAGTGATTCGGTTTTCAAACAGAACTGGGCCAATGATTGGAATTTCGCTCAGGAATGGAATTCGAATTATGTCGAGGGTTCCAGGGAAGTTCACGTTTTCACCATCTTCAGTGAGCCACTGCTGATAGAGGAAGTTAGTGATACCAATCATCAGAACATTTAGCACTACACCAACAATGATCTGCTGGGCCAAGTACTTGATTGCAAAGACGGCAAGAACCATCGAAACAATTGCTGCTCCAATCATTGCTGAGATGAGTCCGAACAAATAGTTGTCCGTTATCGATGAAACTACTGCGGCCATGAATGCGCCAGTAAGCAGCTGAGCTTCAATGGCGATGTTTGTGACACCGACTCGCTCACACATCAGTCCGCCCATGGCTCCGAGCATGATGGGAACCGCCAGAACCAGAGCTGTACCGGCAATAAAGGCAACCGGAACGGCATTTCCAGCCGCCAACCAGCCCAAGAGGGCAATCACACCGATTAGTCCGTAAATAGATGCTAGGTAGATAGGTGTCCTGCGGTTTTTCATCGACAGGCTCAGCGAGTAGGCAGCAATAGCCAGCATCAGTATCCCGGAGATGACTCCGAGAGTTGATGAGTCAGCCGGTATTGCAGGCAGCTGGATTGAATCAGTTCTTCTAGAGATTTCGAATGAGACGCTTCCCTCTCGGCCCAGAATGCCAAAGAACAGAAGCACAACCAGCCCCACGCCTCCCATGACAGCGGGTGACTTAAAGCCAACGCGCTCCTCTTTGGCTAGTTCAGTAATACTCATTTCGCACCTCCTCTTCTTAGCAGTCGATCTCGAATTGAAGCCAAGACGCTAGTCGTTTGCGGTTTTGGCAAGCGGAAGATTGCTCTGATCAATGGCGGGGCCGCTATGAAAAGAACTATCGCACCTTGCACAATTCCCAAAACCTCAGGTGATACCCCGAGCACCTGCATTGAGGGAGCTCCTGCCTTGAATGCGCCAAATAGAAGGCCAGCAAGCAAAATTCCTGGCGCATTTGAGCCGCCCAGAAGAGCAACAGTTATGGCATCAAAACCGATGTTGGCGTGAGCCGACGGAGTTGTTCCAATTGCGGTTCCCAGAGCCTGGTTTGCTGCAGCGACTCCGACAAATGCTGCCGACAGACCCATGGCGAGAATGTAGGTGCGCTCGACGCTGATGCCCGCCGTTCTGGCTGCATCAGGGTTGTAACCGACCATGCGCAACCTAAAGCCAATTGTGGACTTCTCCATAAGCCACCAGTAAAAGACAACAGCTACAAGGGCAAGAATCAAGCCCCAGTGCAAATTGAACTCATCGCCAACTAGCTTCGGCAAAAGTGCGCTCTCAACTGGAGGATCTCCCTTTGGATTACCGGTGGCTCTTTCTTCACCGAGCAATAGTGGATCGCGAAGTAAGAAGGTAAAGAAGTACAGCATTATGTAGTTGAACATGATGGTGAGAATCACCTCATGCGCACCTGTCCTTGCCCTCAGGAAACCAACCAGGGCACCGAGCAGAGTTGCTCCGATTACTGCTGCTAAGAGAGCAACAATCACGTGGATAAGAAATGGCAGCTCAAGACGAGTGGCAACGAAAGTTGCAAAAATCATTCCGGTAATGATTTGTCCAGTTCCACCGATGTTAAACATGCCGACTCTAAAAGTCAGGCCAATGCCAAGACCGGCCAGAATTAGCGGAGCTCCAAGGCGCAGTGTCTCCGTCAAGGGACGTATTGCTTTTTCAAATGTGTCTGCCTCGGCATTGAAAATTGCGCCTCTGAATAACGCTCCATAGCCCTCGCTGACAACAGTCCAGGCGGCCCCGAAAGCATCAGCCGGTCTTGAAAAGACATAGGCCAAAGACTCGATGAACTCTTTGTTAGAGGCCACCATAAACGCTGCACCCACCAAAAAGCCAAGAATGATTGAGAGTACGGTTCGGGTAAAGCTGCCCGACAGGATTTCCTTTAGTGCCTGAGAGAACCGGTTTTCTTCGCTCATGCGCTTACCCCAGCCATCATCTTTCCTAACTGCTCCCTGGATGTCTTCGGATCGACAATTCCGACAATCTTTCCCCGATACATCACAGCAATTCGATCTGCGAGTGAAAGCACCTCATCGAGCTCGGTGGAGATCAAAACAACAGCCTTTCCTGAATCTCGCTCAGCCATGATTCGCTCGTGAATGAATTCAATTGAACCAACATCCACACCTCTGGTTGGCTGGGAGGCGACGAGCAGGTCAACTTCCCTGGAAAGCTCTCTGGCCACCACAACTTTTTGCTGGTTTCCACCCGATAGTTTTCCGGCCGGAGTCTCAGCGGATGGCGTCCTAACATCAAACTCTTTGACCAGCTGGTTAGCGATTTCGCGTCTTGCACCAAAATTAATGTTTAGTCCCTTGGTGAACTTTGATTTGTAGGAAGAATTAATCATCATGTTCTCAGCAATTGAGAACTCAGAGACGAGCCCGTCTGTCTTACGATCCTCCGGGATGTAGGCAACGCCTGAATCCAAGCGAGATCTGACATCGGCCGAAGTAATGTCCTTACCCTTCAGGGTGATTTTTCCAAATCCTGTGAGCGTCGGCCTGAGTCCTAACAGAGCTTCCGCTAGTTCCGTCTGACCGTTCCCCTGCACGCCGGCAAAAGCAAGCACCTCACCGGCCTTAACCTCGAAGGAAAGTCCATCGACTGCCCGCTGGCCACGGTCGTCTAGTACCGCGATGTTTTCAACGCTTAGAACAACTTCGCCAAGCTTTTGAGGCTTCTTCACAACGGTTAGCTCAACTTCTCGACCAACCATCATTGACGCAAGCTCTGAGGTGGAGGCATCTGGTTTAGCGTCCCCCACGACCTTGCCAAGTCGAATCACTGTGATGATGTCCGCCACTTCCTTCACCTCACGAAGCTTGTGGGTGATAAAGACGATGGACGTTCCACTCTTTGCAAGCTGGCGCATGATGCTCATGAGCTCATCTGTTTCTTGCGGGGTGAGGACCGCCGTTGGTTCATCTAGAACCAAAACCTTGGCATCTCTGGATAAAGCTTTGATGATCTCGACTCGCTGCTGAACCCCAACCGGTAGATCCTCAACCATCGCATCTGGATCAACGTTGAAACCGAACTTTTCGGAGATTTCGATAACTCGCTGACGAGCGAGATTGGAGTCAATTGCACCCAGCGCCTTAGTTGGCTCATGGCCTAGAGCGACATTTTCAGCAACAGTGAAAACTGGGATAAGCATGAAGTGCTGGTGAACCATACCGATGCCAGCGGCCATCGCATCGCCCGGCCCGGTGAAGTTTTGCTTGACGCCATCCAGAAGCACTTCACCTGCGTCTGCCTGATACAGACCGTAAAGCACGTTCATCAGGGTGGATTTACCAGCACCATTTTCCCCGAGCAGCGCGTGAATCTGACCGGGTTCTACCACCAGGTCAATGGAATCATTTGCCACCAGGCTGCCAAAGCGCTTAGTAATTCCGCGCAGTTCAAGTTTCAACAAGCACCCCTTCGTGCGATAACTCTATCTTCGCAAAAGAAATGGGCCGCGGTAAAATCCGCGGCCCAATTCCTATAGCTAACTAGCTTGATTAGGCCTTAGGGTCAATCTCGCCAGCGATAATGCCTGCCTCTAGCTCAGCAAGGCGGGTTAGAACTGCAGCATCAACCTTCGACTCGAAGTCGTAAAGCGGGCTGAGTCCGGTTCCACCGTTTGCCAAGGTACCGACATATGCATCACCTGAGAACATTCCACCAGCTGATAGGTCAGCGATGATGTCGTAAACAGCGTTGGTCATTCTCTTCTCAGCAGAGGTCAGAACCATGTCTGCATACTCTGGGCTGGTTAGAGCGATGTCCTTGTCAACACCGATCATTACACCGGCTACGCCAGCTTCCTTGATTGCCTCGGAAACTGCACCGAACTGGTCACCACCAACTGGGAAGATCACGTCGGCACCGGCGTTAACCTGTGCTGCTGCGATTGCCTTTGAGGTTCCGGAGTTTGGAACGAAGTCACCGATGAAGTCACCCTTCTGAGCAACTGGGTCCCAACCAACAACCTTGACGGAGGTTCCGCTGTCCTTGGCGTAAGCCATGGCACCGTAGTAGTAGCCGTCCATGAAGTCAGTTACAGCTGGAATCTGCATTCCACCGTAGGTACCGATGACCTTGGTGGTTGAGTATGCAGCTGCTAGGTAACCAGCAAGGTAGCTGGACTCTGCCATGTTGTAGACAACTGGCTTGAGGTTTGCGTTACCCTCTGACCAACCATCGATGGTCACGAACTGGACCTCTGGGTTGGCAGCTGCTGCTGCGTTTACATCAGCTACTAGGTTGAATCCAACTGCGAAAGTAATGTCGCAGGCCTGGTCAACCATGGCCTGTAGGTTTGGTGCGAAGTCTTCTGCGGAGTTTGACTC
>JBMLPC010000080.1:0-7532 GCA_049242305.1 Aquiluna sp.
AGCCACTGTGGCTTTTTATCAAGAGCCTGCAGGCCCGCCTGAATTGCCGCACCTAATCGAAGATCACCGGGTTGGATTAGTGAATATCCATACCTAGAAACGACTTGCGCGGTTTCATTACTGGTTGCGGTGTCAACAACGATCACCTGCTGAATTGGGTAAAGCTGTTTAGAAAGTTGACTTAGGGTTTCGGAAAGGTAAACGTCAGCTGAATTTGCTACGACTACTGCCGCTACCGAGACGGTCACGATTGGTTATGCGCGGCGGCGCAGTCGACGACGCTCACGTTCGGATAGACCGCCCCAAATTCCAAAGCGCTCATCATTCTTTAGTGCATATTCCAAACACTCAGCTCGCACTGTGCACTGCGCACAAATTCTTTTCGCATCGCGAGTGGAGCCACCCTTTTCAGGAAAAAATGCTTCTGGGTCAGTTTGAGCACAAAGTGCATCTTCTTGCCAAGCCAGTGGATCGCCATCAATCTCACTGCCGTAAGCCTTCGCAACCCCCAGCTTCAGGACATCTACGAACCAATTAGCAGGCACTTGGTTTTTCTCCACGCCGCTTCCCTCCAGTTGAATAACGCTGTTGTAATTACAGCGGTGTAAGTATGTCCTTGTCAAGTTGAGTTTTAGCCGCCAGTTACCAAACTGTGAGGAAAGGCTCAAGGTAGCCTTTAGCCATGAAACTCCTGATCACTGGCGGGGCAGGCTACATCGGCTCTCACATCGTCTGGCAAGCCCAGCAGGCCGGTCATGAGTGTGTGGCGATTGACAACCTGTCAACCGGAGTCCCCTCCCGGGTGGACTGCGAGGTTGCCCAAATTGACTTGGCCTCAGAGGCCGCGGTGACTGAGCTCGAGGAGCTACTTGCCGCAAGATTTGATGCTGTCATCCATCTGGCAGCTCGCAAACAAGTTGGCGAGTCAGTTGAAAAGCCAGAGCTTTACTTCAAAGACAACATTGGTGGCCTGGCCAATCTGTTGATCGCAATGCGAAACACTTCTCACAACAAACTCGTGTTCTCATCTTCCGCTGCAACCTATGGAATGCCAGACCAAGAGAGTGTCTCCGAGGATGACCCGGCTAAACCAATCAACCCCTATGGCCAGACCAAATTGGTTGGCGAGTGGATGGTTTCGAATGCAAAGCAGTGGGGACTAAAAGCCGTGAGCCTTCGATACTTCAATGTCGCTGGGACTGGAAGAGCAGGGCTGGCCGACACTGCGGCACTCAACCTAATTCCGATTGCTATCGGTCAACTTCGTCGAGGTGAGGTACCGGTGGTCTTCGGAAACGACTACCCAACTCAAGATGGCAGCTGCGTTCGCGATTACGTCCATGTAACCGATTTGGCCAATGCCCATCTCGCCTCGGTTGATTACCTGGATCAAGCAAGGCGACCCTTCGACATTTTCAACATTGGCTCCGGCCAAGGAGCCTCTGTCATTGAGGTATTAGACGAACTGAAAAAAGTAAGCGGGATTGAATTTCAATACAAAATCAGCGAGCGCCGAGCAGGCGATCCTCCGCGGCTGGTGGCAAAAGTTACAAGAATGCAAGAAGTTCTAGGAATTAGAACCAATCACTCTCTCCACGACATTGTCGAATCAGCCTGGAATCTTTAGTACCTGACCCACTCGAATGCTGTTGGCATTGGTGATGTTATTTAGTTGGGAGATCGCACTAGTTGTAACGCCAAATCTCCGGGCAATGGAAATTAGGGTGTCGCCAGACTTTACGGTGTAGGTGCGCTGAGTTGGAGTTGGACTCGGGGTTGGACTTGGCGAGCTGCCAGCGCTAGGGATTTTGAGCACTTGCCCAACCCGAATCGTGGTTGAAGTGCCCAGGTTGTTCAACTGCTGGATGCTGCTAACACTGACACCGAAGGATGAGGCAATTTTCAGCAAAGTATCGCCGGATTTCACCGTGTACGAAGAGGTTGTTGGAGTTGGACTCGGGGAAGGAGAAGGCGTCGGCGTGGGAGTTGGAGTCGGGCTCTGAGTTGGAGTTGGGGTAGTCCCAGTTGGAATTTGCAGAACTTGTCCAACCCGAATTGTGGTTGAAGTGCCCATGTTATTCAGCTGCTGGATACTGCTAACACTGACACCGAACCTGCGAGCAATGCCTGACAAAGTGTCTCCGGAGACAACACGATAGGTACTGGGGTTAGCAGTTTGGGTCGGTGTTGGAGTTGGAGTAGCGGTTTGAGTCGGGGTTGGCGTGGGTGTCGGTGTTGGAGTAGGAGTTGGAGTTGGAGTTGGGGTAGGAGTTGGAACTATGCCACCAAAGACCAATTCGCCAAACTCGCCCGAAGGAACAGTTCCCCCCGTTGGCACCTGACCCGATTGAGGGGCAGTCGCACCAGTTTGGATTTTGCTGGCAAAGTAAGCCGAAACTTCAATGTGACCAGGGCCATCTCCACGCAATCTGGCAAGCTGATCCCAATTTGAGACTCTTCGCTTTTTACCATCTTCGATGTAGAACAAAAGTCCGCGGTTATCCCTAATGAATGGACCCACCACTCGATCAGAGAGTTTGAGGGCACTGCAGGTACTGCTGGAGAGAGGGTATGCGGTGCCGGGGAACTCAGCGATCGCAAGATCAGAAATTCGGTAGAGCGTTCCCTTATCAACCAAATATGACCCACCCTCACACTGGACCTTTAGAGAATTAAGTCGGCTGCGGACTTGGAAGCTAGCAAGGTCGGCTGAGCTGAAAGTGAACACCTTGGAGCTAGAAACACTTTGAGCGTGGGTGAGTGACTCTAGCCTCACCAAATTTCCAATTCCATCGGCTAAGAAGTGCGCGGTGCCCTGTCTAACAATTGAACCAGGCGCCACCGCAATACCGGCATTGAGCAAACTGTTGATTGCCGCCTGTGGTATTTGAATCACCTTGTCTTGCTTGAGTAATGAAAGGAATCTGCTCGTCATGTCTGCTGATGTTGAGGTTCTGCGAGCGGTGCCGTTGATGAAGTAACTCAGTTTGTTTCCTGGCGAGCTAACCATCACAGGCGTTGATAGCTGTCCCTGCACGTTAGGAATGGCAGATAACAAGCTGTCTGGAACAACCACAAAGGAACTGGTCCAATCCGCTGGATCGGTAATTGCAATCTTTCCATCTGGAGTTATGACAAAAGCGTTGCCTGAAGCGGAGGCGACGAAACCTCGGATCAACTCCGGATGAAGACTCGGGGCTATCACCGCCGGCTCCACCGTCGCACCGGTGGCTGTAAACCATCGTTGCAGATTGGTCGCACTAGCAAGTGAAGAAACAAACCGATAGGTCTTCCCACCGCTTGCCACAAGGATATCTTTGGAGCCTGCGAGTGCGAAGGTGGCTAGCTCGGAGGCCAGCGGAGCACCAGGGGTGAGCGTTGCAACCAATTCCACGTTGAGGTCAATTGGGGTCACGGCTTGAGCGCCAACGGTGTTTAGGGCCAGTGGGTCTACCACCAGTCGATACTTGCCATCCTCAACCCAGTACTGAGCACCAGCGACTGCGGTGAGGCGAGTTAGTTGTCCCCCTGAGGGGAAGTTATCCAGTTGCAGAGGCAGTAGTGGGATAGCGGCATTGCAATCCAATCCATATTCGCTAGCAATTGAACAATCCGTAACCTCATACTTCTTCGAACCCGCTAAAACAAACCGCTTGTTGCTAGCGCTATCAATCACCATGTGACTCATGGCGCCAACCTCCTGGAAACTATCCAGGTAGGCCTGGGAAATCTCCCCCAGAGGCCCTAGCGGTTCCAATGAAGCCAATAGCTTTGGATCGTTTACCTGATAGCGCTGATTGTTGACAATCAGGTAGTTGGCAGAAGTCTCTGACTTAAGAAGGTAACCTCCGCCAATTGGTGAGCCAAACCAGTCGTGGTAAAAACGCCAGAAGTTTCGATTGCCATAGGCAGAGCAACTATCGCCCGTGCCATAGAGGTTGCGCAGGGCTGCATCGTTTGGTGTGTAAGGGGTGTAGTAGTAAAGGTTGGCAGTTGCCTGGTTTTTTAGCAAAAAGCTTTTACTTCCGCAAGAGGCCCTTGGGTTGAAGCGCATGCTGATAACTCGGCCAGGCTTCCAGTAAGTGAACGAACCCGCTGGATTGCCATACCAGCGGAATTGTTTGGCAGCCCGATACATCTGATTGAAAAGGCCCACGAAGACTTTGCCGCAAATGGCTGGATCTGAATCTGGGCAGCCAAATCCCATAGCTGCGCGATACATATATTCTGTCGGCTTAGTGGAAGTCACCAAGCCTTGTTCTTTTTGCAAAGTGACAATCAGCACGCGCGGATTAATTCCGCAAGCTGTTGCGATTGCGTGAATAACCTGTGCAGCTGATGCTTGTGGGTTGGCAGGAATTGCTGCGCAGGGACCAACATCATTCGGAGCTGTTGCTGGGGTCTCAGGTATTTCGAACTTTGCGTTTTTCAAACAGTCAATGGCAGGATCAGTTGCTCGACAGTCACTAACTCGAGAATCAAGAAATCGCTGAATTTCGGCTACGGTCATTGTTCCAAAATCAAAAAATACGCTGTCGCTGATTATTAAACCCGGATCGAATGCGCTACCTGGCGGAGCCGCCTGGGCGGATTGCGGCATAGCCGTCAGCACGCTACCGATAAGCGCAGTTGACACCAAAGTGGTCAAAACTTTTTTCATTATGGAATAACCACCGAGGTCGCTGCTGATTCACCGATGTGTCTGTCGGACTCGTAAGTTACAGTCACCACCCCATTGCCACTGGGCAAATCTGACAGCGGAAGTTCAATCGGATAACACTGGGTGTAATCCGAAGAAGGCTCAGCTGCAACTTCAAGGGTTTTTTCGACACTGCCACCTAAAAAGCGAACCGTGCAGGTGCCATCGCTCTCGCTAATTCGTGGCACTCGCGCAACAACAGATAGGACACCCAATTCCTCATCAACAACGGCCATCAGTACATCAACCGTCGCCTGTATTTTTGGCTTTGCTGTTTCGGTAGGAGTCTCCGAGGCCTCAGGGCTTTGCGTGTCAGTTGGAGTTTCTTCGGCAGTTGGACTCTCGCTAATCAAATCTTCTTCAGGTAATCCCTCGGCGCCCCAATTGGGATAAAAAACCGAACAGCCGGTGAGCAGGGTAAGGGTGATCGCTGCGGTCAAAATTGTGCGAAATCTAGGCATGGCTCACCTCCAGCTACCTTCAACCCTAAGTTGAGATTCTTAAAAATCCCTGATGAGATGGGCAGTTTTGGAGATTAATACCGCCTTAGAGGCTGGATTTTAGATTCTGATTTTTCTCTTCAACTAATTTCTGTAGGTCTTCTCTGTAATTGTCGAGTTTTTTCTGAATGGAGTCATCCGAGATCCCCAGAATTTTTAGCGCGAGCAGTCCCGCATTTTTTGCCCCATCAATTGACACAGTCGCCACTGGCACCCCGGCTGGCATTTGCACAATCGAAAGCAGTGAATCCATTCCATCCAATTTAGTTAGTGACACCGGCACACCGATCACTGGCAGAGAGCTGACAGATGCCAACATCCCTGGCAAGTGAGCCGCGCCGCCAGCGCCTGCAATAATCACCTTCACGCCGTTAGATGCTGCGGCCTTACCCCAGCCGATCATCTTTTCAGGTGTGCGATGCGCGCTGAGTACTTCAACGTCCGACTCCACACCGAATTCGGATAGTACTAGCTGGGCTTGCTGCATAACTTTCCAGTCGGAGTCCGAGCCCATCACAATTGCAACGCTTGCCATGTTGTAAGTCTAGACACCCCCTCGATAGAGCACATCTCTAGCCGCCGTGGTCTTCTTCAGCAGCTCCTGCCAGTCACCACCTAGCGCCGTCAGGTGACCCATCTTTCTGCCTGTCCTAGCTGACTTCTCGTAGGAGTGAAACTTAACCTCTGGAAATAGTTGCATAGCGGATTCATAGTGTTCTACAAACGTGTTGGACTCATTTACTCCAAGGAGATTCACCATCACCGCATAGTCACTTTTCATGGCCGTAGATCCCAATGGAAGATTTGAAACGGCTCGAAGGTGCTGCTCGAACTGAGAAGTGGTGGCTCCTTCAATGGAGAAATGACCAGAGTTGTGTGGCCGCATCGCCAATTCATTAATCAGGAGATTGCCGTTTTCATCTTCAAAAAGCTCAACTGCCATTACTCCTGTCACGCCCAAACCTTCAGCCACAGCTTTCGCAATTTCCTTTGCAATTGCGTGGCTATTTGAATCCGGCGCTGGGGCAATAACCTCTGAGCAAACACCATTTCTTTGAATTGTTTGAACTAATGGCCAGGTGGCAAATTCACCCGACTCGTTTCTGGCACTTAGCTGGGACAGCTCTCGTTTGAAATTCACTTTTTGTTCAGCCAGAAGGCTGCCACCGAAGCGATCAAGCGAATCGAGCCAATGCGATACGTCTTCAGCGCTGTTTGCGACCTGAACGCCTTTGCCGTCATAACCGCCGACGGGGGTCTTTACTATTGCCGGACCGTGTTCTTGAATGAATTCAGTTAGCTGTTCTGCGGACTTTATTTCACGCCAGGCAGGTTGCGGGAGGTTCAGCGACTGCATAGCCCTGCGCATGGTGAGCTTATTTTGAGCGTGAATTAGTGCTGCGCTGCTTGGACGAACTGCGATTCCGCCATCTTCTAATTTCTTGAGATGCTCAACGGGAACATGTTCATGATCGAAGGTAATCACATCAACCGTTTTTGAAAATGCGCTCAAAGTCTCAAAATCGGTGTAATCGCCAATCATGCTGGCTGCGTGTTGCGCTGAGGAATTCTCAGACTCTGCAAGGACTTTCAAGTCCAGTCCAAGAGCGATTGCGGCCGGCTGCATCATGCGAGCGAGCTGGCCGCCACCTATCACACCAATTCTCATTATTCGAACCTACCTACGGATGTGCCAAACATCTGCTGCCGATAAAACATGAACCTGGTCCGATTCAATTTTTAAACGACCATCGTTGGTGATGTCTATCGCCCGCCCGACAATACTCTCACCCGTCACCAACTCTGCCCTAACTTCTGCGCCTAGCGTGGAGCAATTAGCCCGTAGGTCTTCTATCAGCCACTGAGTATCTGATGACTCTTGAAGGCGCAGCCAGTTCTTTTGAAGTTTGCCTAGCAAAGCGGCTAAAACGGAGTCAAAATCCGCGGCGACAAACTCTCCCAGTGCCACGGCAGTCTCAGGAGCTGACTGCTCAGACAGATTGATTCCGATACCCACCACCACGCTCTGATCGGGATTAGCTGCCGCCAAGATTCCCGCCAATTTCTTTTCACCGATTAGTAAGTCATTGGGCCATTTGATTGAAACGGTCAGTTCGTCGAATAACTCAGTCAGCGCCTGCTGCGCGCTAATCGCCATCAGCAATGTAATTAGGGATGAGATCTCTGTTCGCTTGGGCCTTAGAAGTAACGAGACGGAAAGCGAGGCGCCTGGCTGCGACACCCAGCTCCTGCCCGCTCTTCCCTGACCGGCTGTTTGTTCCGCTGCCGCCAGAGCCGAGAAGTCGGGCAGAGACGCGTACTCCCGCTGGAGA
>JBMLPC010000081.1:0-3555 GCA_049242305.1 Aquiluna sp.
GCATGGCCCGCAGTGTTTATGTCGCATCAGTAGAGGGCCACACCGCAAAATCAGTGATAGCCCTGGGGATGGTGCAGGCCCTGAAGGGCAGCAACCTAAGTGTTGGAGTCTTCCGTTCTGTCACCCCGGACGCCGAAAACGATCACGTTCTAAAGCTTTTGTTGAGCCAGCTGGATGCGGGAATTGCATATGAGGACTGCATTGGAGCGTCCTATAAAGAGGTGCACGATTCGCCAGAGCGAGCGCTTTCTAAAATAGTCACCCGCTATCGCGCCCAAGCCAAGAAGTTTGACGCAATGGTGGTGATCGGTTCTGACTATAAAGATGTGGTTGGGACTACTGAACTTTCTTTCAACGCTAAGGTCGCGGCCAACATCGCAGCACCGGTTGTGATGGTTTTATCCGGTCGTCAGGCGTATTCATCATCGGAGCATCTAGGACAAGCCGCCGCTCGCAGCGTTGAAGAACTCTCCCAAATGGCAGAGCTTTCTCTGGCTGAAATGAAAAGCGAAAACGTGAAGCTGCTAGCCATCGCTGTCAATCGCGCAGAACCGGCTGACACAAAATCGATTCATGATGCCGTAAAGACACTTGTCCCACCCGAAATTCCAGTTTGGGTATTGCCAGAGGACAAATTGCTAGTTGCGCCAAGACTTAGACAAATTCAAGAAGCAGTCGGCGGCAAGTTGCTGTTTGGTGAGCCAGCCAGGCTTGAGACTGAAACGCTCGACGTGGTTGTTGCTGCCATGAGTGCTGAGCATGTACTGGAACGATTGAAAGATCGCGCGGTAGTTGTGACACCAGGCGATCGCACCGACGTAATCGTTCCGCTGATTATGGCTGATCAAGCCGATACCTTTCCAACTCTCGCCGGGATTATTCTCAACGGTGGATTTGAGCTGCCGGAGGAAATTCAAAAACTGATCAAGGGCATGAACGCGTCGATTCCAATCATCAGCTGCGAACTGGGTTCTTTCGATACGACAATGCAGGTTGTGAAGACAAGGGCATTGCTGACAGCTGATGACAAGGTCAAGCTCGCTCGCGCTACCGGGCTTCTGACCAAGAGCGTAGATCTTTTACAGGTAGCACGGGTGATTGAGTCTGCCGAAGTTACCACCGTTACCCCACTGATGTTTGAACTTGACCTAATCGAACGAGGAAGCAAAACCAAGAAAAAGATTGTTTTGCCAGAGGGGGCAGATGATCGAATCTTGCAAGCGGCAAGCCAGGTCTTGCAGAAGAACATCGCTGATCTGATTATTTTGGGAGATCCAAAAGCTATTCAACGGCGCTCCAGCGAACTGGGCCTGGACCTCTCAGGCGCTGAAATCATGGACATTGCAACCTCTAAACACTTTGCGGACTGCGTCAATGAATACGTGAAGCTGCGCTCCCAAAAAGGCATTACCCAAGAGCAGGCGAAACAGACAATGCTGGATTCTTCTTACTTTGGCACGATGCTGGTGCAGCTGGGGATCGCCGATGGCATGGTCTCAGGAGCTATGAACACAACTGCCCACACCATTCGTCCAGCCTTTGAGTTTGTGAAGACAAAAGAGGGTGTCAGCTCTGTTTCATCCGTCTTTTTGATGGCGCTGAGAGATCGAGTGGTTGTTTACGGCGACTGCGCTGTTATCCCAGAGCCAACCGAAGAGCAATTGGCTGACATTGCCATTTCTTCAGCCGAAACCGCAAAGGCTTTTGGGATTGAACCAAGAGTCGCAATGCTCTCTTACTCAACCGGTGAATCGGGTAGCGGTGTTGAGGTTGACAAGGTAAGAAACGCAACTGAGCTTGTGAAAAAGCGTGCGCCTTCTTTGAACGTCGAGGGACCAATTCAATATGACGCAGCGGTTGATGCAGCTGTGGCAAAAGCGAAACTCCCCGGCTCCTCTGTGGCGGGGCAGGCCACAGTCTTTGTCTTTCCAGACCTAAACACCGGCAACAACACCTACAAAGCCGTTCAGCGAACCTCCGGTGCATTGGCGATTGGACCGGTTCTGCAGGGCTTGCGTAAGCCCGTTAATGATCTCTCTCGGGGGGCTCTAGTGCCGGATATCGTCAACACAATTGCCATCACAGCAATCCAGGCGGCCGAGCTTTGAAACCAATTCTTGTAATCAATTCAGGCTCATCATCCCTGAAATACCAGGTGATTGATGTTGACAGCGATCAATCACTGCTGAGTGGAACAGTTGAACGAGTAGAAAACCACGAAGCGGCATTTTCTCAGATGCTTGAAAAGCTAAATGAAAGCGAAATATCACCGGTTGCCCTCGCTCACAGAGTTGTTCATGGTGGAGATAAATTTTCTAAACCAGCTGTGATTACCAAGGCGGTTGAAAAGGCTATCGAAGAATTAATTCCACTAGCTCCACTTCACAACCCAGGAAACTTGGCGGGTATTCAAGCAGGCGAGCGGGCTTTTCCTGCTCTAAAGCAGATAGCTGTTTTTGACACGGCTTTTCATCAAAACATGCCGGAGAGTTCGTATCGATATGCAATTGATGTGGATTTGGCGAAGCGCCTGGGAGTGCGTAAATACGGCTTTCACGGCTCCTCGCACTCCTACGTATCTCGCAAAGCCGCGGAGTTTCTGGGCATCCAAATATCTGACTTCAACGCCGTGGTTTTACACCTGGGCAATGGAGCTTCGGTGTGTGCGGTAAAAGGCGGCCAAAGCTTTGACACCTCAATGGGTCTAACGCCGCTGGCGGGATTAGTAATGGGCTCTCGCTCGGGGGATATCGATCCAGCCGTCATTTTCTATCTCATCCGAGAAGGAAAACTTTCAGTTGATGAAGTGGATGAGCTGCTAAACAAAAAATCCGGCTTGCTTGGTCTAGCTGGGGTTTCAGACTTTCGAGATATTGCTGGCAAGGCACGCTCAGGCGATCGGGCTGCTCAGTTGGCAATCGCTGTATTTATCGAAAGAGCAAGACAGTATCTGGGTGGCTACCTAGCAAGACTGGGCAGAGTAGACGCCGTTATCTTCACCGGCGGCATTGGCGAAAACAATCCAAGCGTTCGGGAGCAGATCTGCGCTGATATGGGTGAACTTGGAATTTCTCTTGCCAGTTCCAGTAATCAAGAGCAGAGTAGGCAAATTAGAAAAATTTCAGATGGCAGGATTGCAGTGTTGGTGGTTCCAACTAATGAGGAACTTGAGATTGCAACTCAGGCTGCAGAGTTAATCTAGGAGAAAAATGAACAGCTGGGATATTGGTGCCGATGTTGCGGGTTATGTCTGGAAAGTAGAAAACCCTAGAGCACAAGTGCTTCTTCAGCACGGCTATGGCGAATATGCCCAGCGTTATGTTGAGTTCTATAGCCAGCTAATTCCAAAGCTCAATCAAAATGGTCTGGACGTTTATGCAATCGATCTTCCAGGTCACGGAAACAGCAAGGGCACTCGCGGCCTAGTCGATCTAACCAAAGCGGTAGAATTGCACCTGCAAGCCAGATCAAAACTTCCCGCTGGAATTCCAACGGTTTTGTTTGGCCACTCATTGGGTGGACTAATCACCGCCGGCAGTATCACCAAAGAACGA
Source organism: Aquiluna sp. (assembly GCA_049242305.1). Taxonomy (GTDB): domain Bacteria; phylum Actinomycetota; class Actinomycetes; order Actinomycetales; family Microbacteriaceae; genus Aquiluna. The sequence continues at coordinate 3,555 of JBMLPC010000081.1, forward strand.
G
>JBMLPC010000082.1:0-11689 GCA_049242305.1 Aquiluna sp.
GAGGTTTTTGGCATCGACATTGTGCACGCTGTTGAGTTCTCAAAGATCGGATGCGCCTGCGATTTCTCTTTCGAGTCCTCCGCAGAGCAACTTTCCAATTCTACCGATTAAGCAACCCCTGTCAATCCCTGGAATCCCAGTAATTACGCGGTGAAGCGGGCCTCGGCGGACCTAAATCTTAGACGCAAAAATCACCCCTAGCAAGGGGCGAATTATGGTCTAGGACTGTCGTTCTTGAGCTGCGAATCTAGAGATGATTCAGCAGACTTTGGACAACTTGCAAAATCCTAGTTAGTTGTTTCCGCCGCGTCAAATGGGAGAAATTCGGGCGTGTCACCGGGCTAGAAAAAGACCAGCCAGGTTCTTTTTTCCTCTTGCCAGAACGGCCATCTGGCCTGCCAGAGCGAAGTCAACCTCGGCATCTTCAAGCTCAACTTTAGCCTTGTTCACACTCACCGAGCCCTGCTGAATAGCTCGCTTGGCCGCGCCATTTGAGTCAACTAGGCCCGTTGCGACGAGGGCCTGAACAACTGTTGTGCCCTTAGAAAGCTCTGCGTTAGGTAGTTCTTGCAGTGCTGCACGAAGTGATTTTTCTGGCAGCTGCGCAAGATCGCCAGTTCCAAATAGCGCCAACGATGCGGTCTCAGCAGCCAGCGCGTCCTCTTTAGAGTGAACAAGCTCAGTCACCTCCAGTGCAAGCCTGCGCTGAGCAGCACGAGCCTGTGGTTCCTCTTTCACCAAGACGGAATACTGCTCTATTTCTTTGCGAGTGAGGAAAGTGAAGACTTTTAGTCGGTCGATTACATCGGCATCATCGGTATTCAACCAGAACTGATACATCGCATAGGGGGAGGTTAGTTCGGCATCCAGCCAGATTGCATTGCCTTCACTCTTGCCGAACTTCTTGCCATCTGCGTTGGTAATTAGCGGGGTGGCAATCAGGTGTACTGACTTACCTTCCACCTTGTGAATCAAGTCAGTACCAGAGGTGAGATTCCCCCACTGGTCACTGCCACCGGTTTGCATTACGCAGTCGTACCGGCGATAGAGCTCCAGAAAGTCAAGTCCCTGCAAAATTTGATAACTGAATTCCGAATAAGAAATTCCTGCATCTGAATTTAGTCTTGCGCTAACAGCATCCTTGGAAAGCATCTTTCCAACCCGATAGTGCTTACCAACCTCGCGCAAGAATTCAATTGCGCTGTAGTTTTCTGTCCAATCTAAATTGTTCACAATCTTTGCGCCGTTTTTGCCAGAAAAATCTAGAAAGCGCTTTGTTTGATCAGCCAACTTGTCAACCCACTCGGCAACTGTCTGTTTGTCATTGAGTGTTCTCTCAGCAGTTGGCTTTGGGTCACCAATAAGACCCGTTGCACCGCCAACCAAAGCTAGTGGATTGTGACCTGCAAGTTGCAGTCGACGCATTGTTAGTAGTTGAACTAAATTCCCAAGATGCAACGAAGGTGCAGTTGGATCGAAGCCGCAGTAGTAGGTAATTGTTTTGTCTAGAGATTTCCGAAGCTCTGCTTCATCGGTTGACAGCGCAACCAGACCTCGCCACTTCAGCTCATCAAGAATGTGCAAAAAGCTTTCATCATTTTTCTGAGCTGACAAGGTTTCTTTCGTAGCCACTAGCGTTTTCCTTTGCCAGTAAGTTTGCGAAGCCGAACCAGCTGTTCGATAACCTGCTTGGAAGAAGTTCCACCGGCGCTGTTACGCGACTCGATAGCAGTGCTGAGATTGAAGACTTCTTTGAGCTCTGGCCTCAGATGCCTGGAAATAGATTCATACTGCTCTTTGCTTAGTTGATCCATTTCAACGCCGTGCTGTTCGCAGTAAGCAACCAGCTTTCCAACTGCCTCGTGAGCATCCTTGAAGGCAACCCCCTGCCGAACCAGGAAATCCGCAACATCTGTTGCCATTGAAAAACCAGCCACTGATAAGTCCTGCAGTCTTGATCTATTGAATTGAAGTGTGGCGACCATGCCCGTAAACGCAGGCAGCAGAAGCATCAGTGAATCAAAGGAGTCAAAAAGTGCCTCCTTGTCTTCCTGTAGATCTCGGTTGTAACCGAGTGGCAATCCCTTGAGCGTGGTTAGCAGGCCAGCTAGATTGCCAACCAAACGGCCGCTCTTTCCCCTCGTCAGTTCTGCAACATCCGGGTTTTTCTTCTGGGGCATTATGGAGGAGCCAGTTGAAAACTGGTCCGAAAGTTTCACGTAGTCAAACTCGGCCGTTGCCCAAATGATGATTTCCTCGGCAAATCTAGATAGGTCAATCGCGATCATTCCGAGCACAAAGTTGAACTCGGCCACCAAGTCACGGGAGGCGGTGGCGTCAATTGAGTTCTCCGTTGGTTCAATAAAGCCAAGCTCCCCCGCCACCAGCTGAGCGTCCAGCCCATAGGTGTTGCCGGCGAGCGCCGCCGACCCATACGGGGACTTCTTTAGTCGCTTGCGCAAGTCTTCTAGTCGCTGAAGGTTTCGCACCTGCGGCCAAGCGTGAGCAAGCAGATGGTGAGACAAAAGAATAGGTTGAGCGTGCTGAAAATGAGTTCTGCCAGCCATGGCAACACCCATGTACTCCTCAGCCTTGCCGCAGAGAGCATCCAGGTATGCCAGGAGCCCATCCTCGATGGCCCGGGAGGCGTCCAGAGCGAACATGCGAATGAGGGTCGCAATCTGGTCATTCCGACTGCGGCCCGCCCTCACTTTGCCGCCGGCTTCATTGCCAGCGATCTCGATTAATCCTCGCTCTAGGGCGGAGTGAACGTCCTCATCCTCCGGCTTGAAAGTGAACATCCCTTTGTCAATTCGCTTCTTAAGCTCTTCGATGGCCCGAAGAAGAACATCACGCTCCTCATCGATAATTACCCCAGCTTGGGCAAGAGCCTTGACATGGGCGGCGGAGCCACGCAAGTCATACTTCGCTAGTCGCCAATCGAAGTGAGTGGACTTAGAAAGAGCAGCCATGGCATCAGCCGGTGCGCTGGCAAAGCGACCTCCCCATAGGGCATCGTTAGCTTCGGTCATGGTTCTCCTTGAACCCCTAAAGTCTAGTTTTGGTTAGCCAACCAAGCCATTAGCGCCTTCTGAGCATGTAGGCGATTCTCCGCCTGATCCCAGACCACCGACTGCGGTCCATCTAATACCTCAGCTGAAACCTCATACCCTCGATAGGCAGGCAGGCAGTGAAGGAAAATTGCCGAGGGCTTAGCCTTTGCCATCAAATCTGCATCCACAGTGAAACCCGCAAATGCCTGCTTTCGCCTCTCCGCCTCGGACTCCATGCCCATCGAAATCCAGGTGTCGGTTGCAACAGCATCAGCATTGTTAGCTGCTTCTACTGGATTATTGGTTATTTCGATTACTGCTCCACTGAATGCAGCTATCTCCCTTGCCCTCGCTACGACTTGGGCTTGAGGCTCATAGCCCTGCGGGCTGGCGATGCTTACGCTCATGCCAGCCATAGCGCAGGCAACTAGATAGCTATTGGCCATGTTGTTAGCGGCATCACCGACATAAGCAATTTTCTTGCCAGCAGTCGAGCCCAGCTTTTCCTGAATGGTTAGCAAATCTGCCAAGAGCTGACAGGGGTGCCAAGAGTCGCTGAGGGCATTAATTACAGGAACATTCGAATGCTGAGCCATTTCCTCTAGGCCGGTTTGGGCATAGGTTCGCCAAACAATCTGTGCAACCATACGGTCCAAAACTCGCACAGTATCGGCAACCGACTCTTTCTTACCTAGTTGACTGACACCGCTGTCCATAATCAACGGGACCCCTCCCAGATCAGCTATTCCAACCGCAAACGAGACCCTGGTTCTGGTGGATGTCTTATCAAAAATTACGGCAACAGTTTGTGGACCAGCAAAGGGCTTAAGCTCAAATCGATTGGACTTGATTCGCTGAGCCAGGTCAAGAATTTCAGCCTGCTCAGCAGGCGTGATGTCGTCATCTTTTAGGAAGTGCCTGGCCATTGCTACCTCGTTACCTGGGTTCCGACGCCTGATTTAGTAAAGACCTCTAACAATATGCTGTGCGGAGTTCTGCCGTCAATAATGTGAGCCTTGGGAACTCCCCCTTCAACTGCTTCGAGACAAGCCTGCATCTTGGGAATCATTCCACTTTCCAACTTAGGCAACAGCTCTTTCAACTCTTCGGTGCTGATGCTGGAAATTAGCGAATCTTTATTTGGCCAATCAGAGTAAAGCCCCTGAACATCCGTCAGCACCATTAGCTTCTCGGCACCAACTGCCACCGCCAAAGCGGCAGCCGCTAAGTCCGCATTTACATTTAGTAGTTGGCCTTCTGAGTTTGGGGCAATTGAAGAAATAACTGGCACAACTGAGTTTTCAATGGCATTCAAAACGGCTCGAGGATTAACCGATCGAACCTCACCCACCAATCCTAGATCGACTGGCCCCTCAGGCAGTTGCGCCTGCACCTTGACTGCCTTGAACAAATTCTCATCCTCACCCGAGAGGACTTTGGCGCTTGCGCCGGCTTCTTGAATCAGTTCAGCTAGTTGCCCGCCAATTTGGTTCTTTAAAACATCTTTGATTACGGGTATTGACTGCTCGTCAGTTACGCGCATTCCGCCTCGGAAGATGCTCTCAATTCCAAGCTCGGATAATCGAGCGGTTATCTGCGGGCCGCCGCCATGCACAACGACCGGCTTGATTCCGACATAGCGAAGGTATGCAACATCTTGAGCAAATGCGCGCTGCAGTTCTTGGTCAACCATTGCATTGCCACCAAATTTGATGACAATTACTTTGTCGTGAAACTGGCGAAGCCAATCCAAAGACTCAATCAGAGTCTCTGCCTTCACTCGCGCCATTGCGCTGTCGGGGGTAGCTTCAATCATTAGCTGGAGTATGCACTGTTCTCTTGGACGTAGGCAACAGTTAAGTCATTGGTCATCACCGTGGCACTGTAATCCCCAGAATTTAGCTCAATTGAGATTTTTACATCTCGAGCACTGAGATCAACCAGTGACCGGTCTTGCGCAGGAGCTCCACTGGCAGAGACCAAGACACCATTTATATAGACATCTATGTTGTAAGGATCGAATTTCGCATCGGTGGTTCCGATAGCAGCCAGGATTCTCCCCCAGTTCGGGTCATTTCCATAAATTGCAGTCTTGAACAGGTTGTTTCGAGCGATTGCTCTCCCTACCATTACGGCATCATCCTCGCTCGCCGCTGAATTTACTTCTATATAGATGTTGTGGGACGCCCCTTCGGCATCCGCCATCAACTGCTTTGCAAGATCAAGGCAAAGTTGCTCAAGTAATGTTTCAAACTCCTCTTTATCTGCCTCCACGCCACTGGCACCAGAGGCAAGGATGCTCACCTGGTCGTTAGTGGAAGTTGCGCCATCGGAGTCAAGTCGATCAAAGGTCTTTCGCACTGCGCGGCGAAGCACGCTATCTAGGTCTTCCGCGTCGATTAGCACATCCGTAGTAATCACCACCAACATGGTGGCCAAAGCTGGCGCAAGCATTCCAGCTCCCTTAGCCATTCCACCTATGCGCCATCCGCTAGCGGATTCAACTTGAGCAAGCTTGGGCACAGAGTCCGTAGTCATGATTGCTAGCGCCGCATTTTGGCCGCCCGTCGCAGTGAGATCTGAATTTGCCGAGCGAATTCCCCTAAAGAGACTTTCTCGATCCAACTGTTCACCAATAATTCCGGTGGAACAGACCAGCACATCCTGAGCAGAGCAGTCCAGCAGTGACGCCACCAACTCAGCAGTTTGGTGAGTTGTTTGAAAGCCATAGGGTCCGGTGTAGCAATTTGCTCCGCCGGAATTCAAAACAATTGCCCTAGCTTGCTTGTCTTTAATTGCTTCAGTTGACCACAAAATTGGATTGGCCTTGCAGCGATTAGAGGTGAAGACAGCACTTGCTGAATATTCCGGTCCCTGGTTTACCACCAGAGCGACATCAAGGTTTCCATTTGACTTGAGTCCAGCCGCAGTTCCAGCAGCCAAGAATCCCCTTGGAAAAGTCACGCTCAAGGTGATACTCCATCAGCGCTCAATCCGGCCGCTTCATCAAACCCCAACGCGATGTTCATGCTTTGAATTGCCGCTCCAGCGGTTCCCTTCACCAAGTTATCCAGCACACTTATAAAGACGACGCGGTCCGCTCTCTCGTCAAACCCAACCCAAACCTGAGCGCGATTGCCACCAACGATTGCCTTGATTTCTGGAAGCTCTTCAGGCACAAAGTCAATGAACGCTTCATCCGAATAAGCATCCGCATAAACCTCGCGAATTGCCTGCATGGAAAATCGACTAGTTGGTCTGGCATTCACCACCGAAATGATGCCGCGTGAAATAGGAATTAGCACCGGCGTAAAGGACAAAGATCCTGGTTGCCTGCCAGAAAGTTCAATATTTTGAAGAATCTCCGGAATGTGCCGGTGAGTGCCAGCGACTGAATATGCTCTCGCGTTTCCACTCATTGCACTGGCTGATAACTCTGTTTTCGCGCTGCGACCAGCTCCCGAAGTTCCGACCGAAAGCGTCGCAACGATGTCCTTTGCCTCAATCAAGCCCGCAGTCAAAGCAGGAGCAATTGCTAAAGTCACAGCACTAACGTTGCAACCCGGAACAGCGATTCGCTTTACGGAGCGAAGCCTGCCTCGCAACTTGCCGCCATCAGCTAGTGTCAGCTCCGGCATTCCATATGGCCAGGTGCCGGCATGGGTTCCACCGTAGTACTTCTCCCATTCACTGGCGGAAGACAATCTAAAATCTGCACCACAGTCAATAACTAGAGTTTCATCGCCGAGTTGCTTCGCAATCTCAGCGCTCTTGCCGTGCGGCAGGGCTAGAAAAACTACATCGTGGTTGTCAAGAGACTTTCTCGAAGTTTCAGAAATAACCAAGTTTGCATACTTGCTTAGGTGTGGATGAAATTGACCCAACTTCTCACCGGAGTTCTCTCCAGCGGTCACTGTGGCAAGTTCAAGCTCCGGGTGATTGGCAATCAAGCGCAGTAGTTCGCCGCCAACATATCCGCTGGCTCCAGCAACTGCGACTCTAATTGTCATGATCTAAGCTCTGCACCAAACTTTTCTTGGCAAGCCTGAACTGCTGCAAGCTTCACCGCATTTGCTTCATTCTGGGTGAGAGTCTTCTGCTTATCCCTAAAGACCAAGGAAAAGGTCAGCGACTTCTTGCCAGATTCAATTCCGGATCCTTGATACTGGTCAACTAAGCGCAAGCTTTCTAGAAGCTCACCAGCAGACTGTTTGAGTACGAACTCGATTGCCTGGGCAGAAACATCCTGCGGAACAACTAGCGAGAGATCCTGCGTCAGTGCTGGCATTGCAATAACCTCGGTAGCGGATACAACTTCCGGTGAAAGTGAATACACCCGATCGAGGTCAATTTCAAAAACGCCAACTCGTCGCGGCAGGTGCAGCTCCTCCGCCAAATCCGGATGCAGCTCTCCGACCATACCTACTGGATTCTCGCCTATCAGCACTCGTGCTCCCCTGCCCGGGTGCAGACCATCCAGTTCCACTTGCTCAAGCTGATATGTCAACCCCACGGCTTGCAGTGCACTTGTTAAGCCAGAAATTGCCTGCGGATAACCTGCTTCAATCGCAGAGTTGGTTGGTGAGGCAGCCACCCAATCGCCCGTAAAGACTCCAGCTAAGTGTCGAGGCTGTGAAGGAATTGAGTCATTCAACTTCTGCAGCACCTCTTTGGTTGGTCTTTGGTTTCCAACAGGAAGCTCCAGGACTGGTTGACCAGTAGTTACATGGAAAACTGATCCTTCTTCAAAGATGGCAACATCAGTAATTCCCCTAGAGATGTTTCTGGCAGCTGCCAGCAATAAACCGGGAAGCAATTCTTTTCTAAGTTCTGCGTATTCAGCCTGCAGTGGATTCTCAAGCTCTACCGCGAACTGCTTAGAGAAATACTTGTTTTGCTCGGGAGAGACAAAGGGATAGTTAAGAACCTCGACCATTCCCCCACCAACCAAATTCGACAAGATGCTTCTTCTAAGTTTTTGATTGCGGGTCAAGCCGCGACCAGGCGGAGCCACCGGCAGGGTGGCGGGGATTTCGTGATATCCGACAAGTCGAGCCACTTCTTCGACTAAATCAGTTTTGTGCCTAAGGTCTGGTCTCCAGCTAGGCGGAGAAACTATGTAGCTTTTTGACTTAGCCTTTACTTCACAACCAATGAGCTCTAAAGCACTGGTTACTTGCTTGGCGGAGTAATCAAATCCAACCAAATCACTCGCGTAGTCAACCGGCAGTTCTATTTCAAGAGACGGAGTTTTGGCTCTGTAATCTGCACCAAGTTTCGAAATCTTTCCACCGGCCAGTTCTTCAAGCAACTGAGCTGCGCGATGAGCGGCAATAGCACTCACTTCAGGATCCACTCCGCGTTCAAATCGCTTGGAAGCCTCGGAGGGAAGTTTGTGGCGGCGCGCTGTGCGAGCTATGGAAATTGGGTCAAAAACAGCTGCCTCAAGAAGGACTCGGCTAGTTTGCTCCGAGACTTCTGTGCTGGCACCACCCATCACACCTGCAATACCAATTGGTCCTGAGTCATCACAGATCAGCAAATCTTCGACATCCAATCGACGCTGCTTTCCATCCAGAGTGAGAATCTCCTCTTTAGGATTAGCGCGACGAACAGTGATTCCTCCGTTGAGCTTGTCTAGATCATATGCGTGTAGAGGTTGACCGAGTTCCAGCATTACGTAGTTCGTTATGTCAACGGCGATAGAAATTGAACGCATTCCGGCTAGCTTCAGGCGCGTAGCCATCCAAGCCGGCGTTGGTGCCTTAGCGTCAACTCCCTCGACAGCTAGGAGTGCGAAGCCAGTGCAACCAGGGTTGCCATGGATTGGTGAGGAGTCACTTACCTTAAGAGCGAAGCCTTGCCCAGCCAGTGGTTTCCATAGGGAGGCTGGATCTTTGAATTTCTTTCCGGTCGCGTGTGAATACTCACGCGCAATACCTCTGATTGAAAGGCAGTAGCCGCGATCTGGTGTCACATTCACTTCCGCAGCGGACTCAGCCAAACCCAGAAGCTCAATTGCATCCGCACCAATTTCGGCAGCAACATCAATTTCATGCAGACGAAGGATTCCTGCGTGGTCCTCCCCTAGGCCAAGTTCCTTGGCAGAGGCAATCATTCCGTCTGAAACGTGTCCATAGGTTTTTCTCGCGCTAATTGCGAACCCACCTGGCAGAACCGCTCCAGGCAGAGAGACAACTACCTTGTCGCCAACTTCAAAGTTACGTGCGCCACAAACAATTCCACGAACGGAGTCTGGGCCGTCCTTCGCAACCTGCACCTGACACCACCGGATGGTCTTGCCGTTGGATTGAGGCTCCTCGACAAATTCCAAAACCTCACCGACTACAACGGGTCCAGAAATATCTCCGCCAATTGCGGATTCTTCTTCGATTCCAACCCGGACCAATTGCTCCATGACGGATCGTGGGTTGTTCTCAACCAGTTCGACATACTCAGCTAACCAACTCAGTGGAACCTTCATTAGATCACCGAACCAAACTGGCGCGAGAACCTAATGTCTGCTTCAACCATGTCGTGCATATCTGTCACGCCATTGCGGAACATAAGGGTTCTTTCGATTCCCATCCCGAATGCAAATCCTGAATAAACATCTGGGTCAATACCGGCGGCTGCCAAAACATTTGGATTAACCATTCCGCAGCCACCCCACTCAACCCAGCGTGCACCACCCTTGGCTCCCTGGTGCCAGACATCCAATTCCGCCGATGGCTCGGTGAATGGGAAGAAGCTTGGACGCAATCTGATTTTTGCTTCATCGCCAAACATGACTCTTGCGAAGTGCTCGAGTGTTCCACGCAGATCCGCCATAGTCAGACCTTTGTCGACTGCCAGACCTTCAACCTGGTGGAAAACTGGGGTGTGCGTTGCATCGAGCTCGTCTGTTCGAAAAACTCGTCCAGGGCACAATACATAAACCGGTAATTCTCGCTCAAGCAGCGAGCGAACTTGCACTGGAGATGTGTGGGTTCGAAGTAGCAAATGATTTTCAACTGGTGAAACAAAGAAAGTGTCCTGCATGGCTCTAGCCGGATGATCCGGATGGAAATTCAGAGCGTCGAAATTGAACCACTCATTTTCGAGCTCGGGGCCATCAGCTATCTCCCAGCCCATTCCAATAAAAACATCACCAATTTGATCCATCAACAAAGACAGAGGGTGGCGAGCACCATGCGGAATAATTGAACCGGCAGCGGTGAGGTCTACCCGCTCCCGTGCCAGCTGTTCTGAGCGAGCTACCTTCTCAAGCTCCGCTTCCTTGGCGAGAAATTCTTCTTCAAACGTCGCTTTCGCGCCGCCCACGAGTTTTCCTGCTTCGGCCCGCAGCTCTGCAGGCAGGGATTTAATTTGAGAATAAAGCTGACTCAGTGGCGAGTTCTCTCCGACTAGCGAACCCTTGGCCGCTCTTAGCTCCGAGGCGGAATTAATGGAGCGAAGGCTTGCTTGCGAGGATGCCAAAGCCTCGCTTACCTCTTTATTAGTGACCGCCATCTGGACAAGTTTAGCGAGCAGAGCGCTGGGCAAAGGCGCTGGTGTATAGGCAAATCGAAGCTGCTGTAGCTAGATTCAGCGATTCGGCTGACCCATAGATAGGTATCGACACCACCTGGTCAGCTAAATCTGAAAGCTGCGGATCTACTCCCCCCGCCTCATTGCCAAATACCCAGGCGGTTGGTCGAGCCAAAAGCTCGGAACTAAGTTCAGTGATTGGTACTCCGCCAGCATCGGCCACCAAGACTTGCAGGCCGGCTTCTCGCATTAGCGGAATTGATTGGCTCAAGCTCAAACCCGTCACAACTGGGACATGCAGCAGGCTACCAGCCGTTGATCTCACTACTTTGCCGTTATAGACATCCACCGATTCGGCAGAATACAGAACTCCATCCACCCCGGCTGCATCGCTGGCACGAAGAATGGTCCCCGCGTTGCCTGGATCCTGAATCCGATCTAAAACCGCAATCAATCGGGGTTGACTTTGAAGTACATCTGAGAGATCGACGTTTTGCTGGTGCACCACTGCCACAACGCCTTGCGGTGTTTGGGTCTCAGAGAGCTTGTCCATCACCTTGTCGGAGACAACCTCGACCGAGCACTTGTTGGCTAGCAGCTGATCTAACTGTTCTGCATAGCGCTCACTGGCTGCTTCAGTGACAAAAACTTCATGCACTATCTCTGGATAGTGCACCAATTCCTTGAGTCCCTGCGGCCCCTCTAACAAAAAGAGCCCGGTTTCTTGCCGGGCATCTTTTTGTGTAAGGCGTGTTACCGCCTTGACCCTGGAAGAACCGGGGTCAGTAATCACTAGCTAACCTTTTTTGCATTCACGTCTTTAGGAAGCGCAGCCTTGGCACTAGCCACGATAGCTGCAAATGCCTTCGGGTCATGCACGGCCATGTCAGCCAGAATGCGACGGTCAACTTCAATTCCAGCAAGCGCTAGCCCCTGGATGAAGCGGTTGTAAGTCATTCCGTTTAGACGAGCCGCAGCATTGATACGTGAAATCCACAATCTGCGGAAGTCACCCTTGCGCTTGCGACGGTCGTTGTATGCATAAACCAGCGAGTGCAGAATCTGCTGCTTGGCCATGCGGTAGAGCCTGGAGCGCTGACCACGGT
>JBMLPC010000083.1:0-628 GCA_049242305.1 Aquiluna sp.
TAGCAAACTGGCACCAGCACCCCAACAAACGCACGTGATTCGTGCATCAAAAATTCGCATACATAACCAAAGGACTCGAAATGACTACAACAGCAGTAAAGACCACCGAGGCAAAGGGCTTCGCTCTCTACATCGGAATTTCTGAATCTGACGCTGAGGCTGCTGGCCTGAGCCTGGCAGAAATTGCTGCAGAGCTTAAAAACAAGCTTGCTGAACTAATCCCTGGCAAAGAAAACGAAACCTACGCGGCGCTCGCAATTGGACCAAAGGCGGTGCAGGGGAGAAACCTGCAGCTGACCCGAGTCGCACTTGGCGAACCAAAGGCCACCGCTCAAACAAAGCCGCAAGCCGATGAGGAAACCCCCGCTAAGGGAGTAGTAGTTGATCTTTCCCGCAGACGCCTCTATGTCGATGGCAGAAATGCAGAGCTAACCTGCAAAGAGTTTGAGCTGCTGGCATATCTCATTGAGAACGAAGGCCGTAACGTCTCGCGCAGCGAGATTGCATCAATTTCCGACAGGTGCGGTGAACCTACTCCAAATGACCGAACCATTGATGTGCACGTCAGACGATTGCGCGCAAAGATTTCCGGTTACGAGGACATCGTTCGCACTGCTCGTGGAACTGG
>JBMLPC010000083.1:638-8925 GCA_049242305.1 Aquiluna sp.
GCTTTGACCGTCACCCAGATGTTCTGATTGAGCTTTAGCGCTTAGCCACCAAAGCCGCTCCCAGCATTGTCAGCGCAATACCAAGCAGCGTGCTGATGGTGACTGGGTGCGGCGCAATTGGTAAAAAGACATCGAGCAAGACGGATCCAGTGAGCTGACCCACCAGCATCGAGATACCCATGCTTAGTGCACCAATTCTGGGCAGAATCAACACCTGCATAAATATGTAGATAACTCCTAGTACCCCACCCAGATAGAACAGCGGATTAGCTGGCCAGCTTGTCGGGAACTGAAAACCCTCGATTACCAACAGAGCAATCGCAATGAACGCTGTACCAGCTAAAAAATTGAAGAGAGTTGGAACGGCAGGTGACTCAGCAAGCTTGCCAAATTTTCCATTCATAGCCTGCTGAAAACCTATTCCGATACCTGCAAGAAAAGGAAGCGCGATAAGTGGGCTTGGAACATGCGATCCAAGATCACTGGCAATCATTAGTCCCGTAAGCGCCACCAAGATGCCAGCGATCCGTTTTAGTCCTATGGCCCGCCTGGTAAGTCCAAACAACCCATAACCATCCAGCACTAACGCTGCAATCGCAGAACCGGCAACAACACCAATTGAGAACAGGGCTATACCAACTATCCCAGCCACAACGCCTTGCATGATTACAAAAAAGCCACCTATGCTTCCGGCCAAAATAAAAAACCAGGGGATATCGCCGGTAGACAATTTGTTGATGGTTTGACTCAGTGCAGTCCTATTTTTCTTTACTACCAAGGTAAAGACGCCGATGATTATCAGACCCACCGAGAAGGAAACTAGAGCAGCGAAAATGCCACTGCCAATTTCCTGCCCCAATCCTGAGTTTGCTCTGGCTTGCATTGCCATGAAGCTGCCACCGATTACCGCGGCTGCAATAGCTGGGAGTTTCCTTCGGTCTGGCACCTCTCGAGCCTAGGGGAGATAGATTGGTTGGTAGTTCGAGAAAGGCCGCGATGTCACCAAAGTCCCTCTATCGCTTATTTGCAGTCGGCGAGGCAATCACCTGGGCACTGCTAATCTCCGCACTTGTAATTCGGGTTTTCTCCGAGGAACTTGCGATTGCCGTAACAATCGCTGGAACTATCCATGGTGCGATGTTTCTTAGCTACTGCACAACAGCCGTTCTAGTCGGCATCAATCAACGCTGGCGATTTGGCAAGATTGTTGCCGCCGTGAGTTTGGCGATTGTGCCATTTGCAACTGTTCCGTTTGATAGAAGCCTTCTGAAAAAAGGTCAGCTTGAAGGCAGTTGGCGAACCGAAGCTTCAGATCACCCCTCTGACAAGACTTGGCTGGACCGGCTGTTCCGCTGGTTGATTGCGCGGCCGATAGTTTTGATTGTTGTTTTGGTGTTGGCGGTGACCGCATTATTCAGCTTCTTGTTATTCCTGGGTTCGCCGACCGAATGGTTTGACTGAGCAACTGATTCAGTAGTTCACATAGCTTTATTCGACGATTAACGCACTTTTTGCCGCCCTGATTGGTGCTTTTGCTCTTTCTTAGCGACAATAGAGCAACAAAGGAGTGCAATCGTGTCAGGATTTCCAAACCACGACCCGGCCGGCTGGCGCAGAGCCCCGGCTAGTTACCAACCCTTAGATCCAATCAAGGTTCAAGACCTTCTAGCTAAGGAATGGGAGCGCTTTCTGGCCACCTATCCTCGCTCTGGCGAACACAACACCAGGGCTAAGCGCTCGCTGCCGCTTGGTGTGACTTCAAGCTTCCAGCACTGGGACCCATACCCAATCACCATCGTGAGTGCAAAGGGTGCCTACGCAACCGATGTCGATGGCCGAAAACTGTTAGATCTTTCGATGGGATTCGGAGCGATGCTTGCCGGTCACCTCAATCCAAAGATTGTCAAGGCCGTCAAGAAGGCACTCAAGAAAACAGGAACCTTGTTTGTTACTCCAGCAGTAATTTCAACTGAAGCTGCAGAGAGATTTCAGAAGCGCTTTGGTTTAGACATGCTTCGCTTCACGAATTCAGGTACTGAATCGACAATGTATGCCATTCGAATTGCGAAGGCGGTAACGCGCAAAAGAGGAATCATCAAGATTGAAGGTGGCTACCACGGTGGATATGATCCACTGCAAGTCTCAGTCAAACCAAAGCTAGAAGTCGTTGGAACTGTAGACAAACCCGTTCCATATATTCCATTTGAGGTTGAAGCGGGTGAGATTTACACGGTTTCCTACAACGACCTAGCTCGACTGGAAGAATTGCTGCGCGATCACGGAAACACGATTGCTGCTCTGATGATGGAACCAATTATTGAAAATCTTTCAATCATTCTTCCTGATGAGGGCTACCTCAAGCGGGTGAGAGAACTTTGTGATCAGTATGGCGTTGCGCTCATCTTCGATGAGGTCAAAACTGGATTGACTGCCGGTGTTGCAGGAGCGGCCAAGCGCGTTGGTGTTGAACCTGATCTCGTCTGCCTCGCCAAGAGCATCGGCGGCGGACTACCGGTGGCTGCCTTCGGTGGAAAGAAGAAGTACATGGATGCGGTGGTTGACGGTCGCATGCCACACTTTGGAACCTATAACGGAAACCCACTGGTTGTGGCAGCCGCAATTGCGATGGATGAGATTTCTACTGAAGAGGAATTGGCAAGGGCGGAGAAGCTAAACATTGACACCCTCAAGAAACTAGACACCATCATTGATCGCTACGAATTGCCGGCTCACACCGTTGGATTTGGCGTGAAGGGTGCTGTGATTTGGAATCCCAAGCCGGTTCGAAATTACCGCGACTTCAAGAGCAACGACTTTGAGGCAGCGGAGCTTTCCTGGCTGTGGGGGATTAACCGAGGCGCGATCACCCCACCAGGATTAGACGAGCAGTGGTTGGTATCTTTTGCGCACAAAGAAAAAGACATGGCAATTCTGGTCAATGCCTTTGAGGAGCTTGGAAAGGCCCTTCGGTCCTAATCCTCGCGCCTGGCGATGGCGGTCAGATCACCCAGCGCTGCATTGAACTCTTGCTCGCTCATGAGCTTGAGATCTAAGACTGCTTTTCTTACCGAGCAATTGTTTTGCTGGGCATAGCGGGCTACTTTGGTCGCATTTTCATAGCCAATTTGTGGGCTGAGAACCGTTACAAGTCCAATTGAATTTTCAACGCTTTGCTTGAGCTGTTCGGTGTTTGCTGTGATGCCATCCACGCAATTCCTTGTGAATGTTGCAAAGCCATTTCGTAGGTAGGTAATGCTCATAATGATTGATCGAGCCATGATTGGTTCAAAGGCATTTAGTTGGAGTTGACCACCCTCTGCTGCCAGCGTCACTGTGAGGTCATTGCCAATCACTGTGAAAGCTATCTGATTGATTACCTCTGGAATGACCGGGTTTACCTTTCCCGGCATGATTGAGGAACCAGCTTGCTGCTCAGGAAGATTGATTTCATTTAGCCCAGCTCTAGGCCCCGAGCTCAATAGGCGCAGATCATTAGCAATCTTTGACTGTCTGACTGCGATGCGCTTAAGGGTCGAGGAGAAACTGATCAAAACACCAGCGGATTGCGTTGCTTCGACTAGGTCATCTGGCGATACCAGTTTGATTCCAACCAGCTTCGAAAGCTCCGCAACCACCTCAGCGGTGTAGCCCTTTGGGGTGTTTAGCTCTGTCCCAACAGCTGTTCCACCCAGATTCACTTCTGAAAGCAAAGGCAGCAATTCATTGAGTCGAAGGATGTCATTGTTCGTTGAAACAGCGAATGCTTGAAACTCTTGTCCGAGTGTGATTGGAACCGCGTCCTGCAACTGAGTTCTTGCCATTTTTAGTACTGATGCGAATTCATCAGCCTTGCGCTGGTAGGAGTCTCTTAGTTTCTGCATCGAGTCAGCAAGCAGCTCGAGCTCAAAAATCAGGGCAATCCGGAATGACGTTGGGTAGACATCGTTGGTTGATTGCGATCGGTTTACATCATTTAGCGGATGAATGTATTGATACTCGCCGGGCTTTTTACCCATTAGCTCAAGTGCTCGATTGGCAATTACTTCATTGGCATTCATGTTGGTGCTGGTGCCAGCACCGCCCTGAATGGCGTCAACAACAAAGTGCTGATCAAGCTTTCCATCCACAACTTCTTGGCAGGCGAGCTCGATGTATTTTGCCTTTTCTGGCTCTAGACCACCGATTCGGGCATTAACCCGAGCGGCTGCCTGCTTCACAAGGCCGATGGCTCTGATGAGGTTTCGGTAGTGACCAATTGGTACACCTGAAATGGGAAAGTTTGAAAGTGCTCTGGCTGTGTGGATGCCCCAAAGTGAATCCTGGGGAATTTCCAGGTCGCCAATCAGATCATGCTCTATGCGCAATTATTCGTCCTTGAACGTTCCATATAAGGGTAGGGGATAACCAGCGCTTTGGTTAACCAACCAGATTTGCCCCAATTAAAGCTTGATGAATTTGATAGCAATTGGGATTTTGTAGAACTCACCCTGGCCTGCTTTGAAGGCAGCGATGATTCTGAAAACAATCCAGACAATCGGCAGCACCCAAAGGAACAGCAGTCCAATGATTGATACGACCATTACTACGGCGGCAATTGCGATTGTGAGGCCAAAGTTTAGAGATTCCTTGGCGTGATGAGAAACGAACGGTCCCTTATCGCGGAGCAGGAAGTAACCGATTAGCGGTGCAAAAAACTCAAATGGAATGGCTAGCAGATGAAGAGCTACAGCCCAGAGCTTTTCACTCTCTGGCGACATCTTCTCGCTGGCATAAGGATTTGTACTCATGGCTTCAGATTACCCGCATGGGCATCTAGCTAATCAGCGTGTTAGGACAATCACAGCTAACACTAAGAAAGCCACTGCCAAAACCCTATTCACCAGCCGGAAATTAGATTCCATCTTCAGCCATTTAGAAAGGCCTCCGGCAACAACAATGTAAAGCGCAGAAACCAGGGAAAACCCCAAAATCACGATCAAAATCAACCACGGAAGCTCAGTAGTAGAAACCACAAGCGGAACTATGGAGAGATAGAAAGCTAACGGCTGAGGATTTGAAAATCCGATTGCTAAAGCTCCAAAGAACTCACTTCCCTTTCCCTCTGGAGTGTCCACCTGCCTTGCTGACCACAGCCTTGAAGCTTTGTAAATAAGAAAACCTGCACCGAAAATCTTCAGTAGTAACAGCAACTCCTCATTTGATTGAAGGAGTGCCGCCAGTCCCAAGTATGCGAGCGAAACCATCAGGACTTTGCCGGTCGTGATTCCAGCTGCTGCGGCAATAGCAAGCTTTTTACTCTTTACGGCCCGGGTCAGAATCATGAATGTGTCGGCACCCGGAGCAATCGCAGACGCTAGAAAAGCGCCAGCAAAGAGTAGGTAGTCAGCCATGCTGGAAGCATAGTTCCGTTGTCCGCTGGCTTGATGACTATTGCCGACTTGGGCAGTAGCCTGAGATAAAGAGAAGAGGTCCTCGTGGCTAAGGTAGAACGAACTCCAGATCAATACATTTCAAGGTTAAGAAAATACAACGTCATTGCTGGCTTTCTGCATCTCGCTCAGGCAGCCGGACTTACCTACGTTTTGACACTGCTGGAAACACAAATTCTATTTCCTGTAACGATTGACTATCCGACAGGTCCTCCAGGAGTTCCTGTTCCGCCAGAGCGCGTCGAATTATTTGATATCAACATCGGAGCCGGCGTCATCGGATTCCTCCTGCTATCTGCTTTCTTTCACTTCCTAATTGCTTCGCCGCTGTTTTTCCAGCGATACAAAAATGGACTGAAGCAAAACCACAACTACTTCCGTTGGGTTGAGTATTCCCTATCATCATCAGTCATGATCTGGCTGATTGCGCAGCTGACAGGAGTATCAGACTTTGCAGCACTGGCAGGTATCTTTGCTGTCAATGCGTCAATGATTTTCTTTGGCGCGCTGCAGGAAAAGTATGAGACTCCTGGAAACGGCAAGGGGCTTCCATTCATCATGGGAAGCATGACAGGCATCGTGCCGTGGCTGATCATCATCGTCTACACAATTCAGCCTGGCAGTGAGTCAGCCGCTGAGATTCCAGGCTTTGTCTATGGAATCATTGTGGCGCTTTTCATCTTCTTCAATACTTTTGCCTTCAACCAGGCATTCCAGTACAAGAAGATTGGACCTTGGAGAAACTACCTCTACGGCGAGGCAACCTACATCACCTTGAGCTTGGTAGCGAAGTCAATCCTGGCTTGGCAGGTTTTTTCCGGCGCAATCATTCCAGCAATTGCTGGAACGTAGTTCTGCTAGACCCGAAGATTACCGCCGCGCTTTCGTGAAACTGCGTCAATCGTTGCAGCAAGTGCAAGAACTGAACCGGTCACCACAAAGCTAATACCGGCTGAGAGCCCCAGCAGCCCCAGGCCGTTGTCAATGATTGCAATAACCATTGCACCCAGCGCTGCGTGAGCGAGCCTTCCTCGGCCACCAAACAAGCTGACACCACCAACTACGGCAGCTGCTACACCGCTTAGAACAATGGTTCTTCCAGCAGCGGCTTCGACAACACCAATACGGCTGACGTGGAACAGACCCGCAATCACGGCAAGTACTGATGTGATCATGAAGGCGGTGATTCTGATTCTAGAAACCTTTATACCGGCTCTTCTTGCCGCTTCTGGATTTCCACCAACCGCGTAAAGGTGACGACCAAAAGTGGTTCTGTCCAAAATGAAAGTTCCAATAAAGATGATGGCCAAAACAATTGGAATCACAATTGGCACACCATAAATTGGCTTAACGGAAGCGCTTCGATCCAGGTTCAACACATAAACCACAGCGGCACCAATAGCTGCCATGAAACCAACCTTGATTAGCAGCAGTGAAAGTGGCTTGTTGACAAGTCCCTTTCTGGTTCTGCGAGCGCGGTCGTAAAGCCCCATGCCGAGCATGATTCCTAGAACTATCAGCAGCAGCAGCCAGCCACCAAGGATTGGCAGATTCTCGTTCATGATGGATTTGATTTCAGGAACATCAACCCTGAACAAACCACCATCGCCCAGCAGGATTAGCGCTACACCCTGTAGTGCCAGATAAAAGGCGAGAGTAATAACAAATGACGGCACTCCAACCTTTGCCACAAAGAAGCCCAAAATCAGACCTACAGTTGCCCCAAACAGTAACGACATGCCAAGTGCGGGCACCCAGTTGATGCCGGCAAAAGTTGCCAGATAGAAAATGTCCATGGCGACACCGGCCGCCACACCCGCCGACAGATCAATCTCCGCCAACAAAATTACGAATACCAGCGCAACTGCCAGGGTGGTTAGCTGAGCGGCTTGCAGGAACAGGTTCGCAAAGTTGAGCTTGGTTAGAAAGAAAGGACTAAGGGTGGAGAACAAAGCAGTCAGCACCAGCAGCGCTGCCACTGCAGGCAAGGCACCCATTTCGCCGTTTTTTAGCCGGGATAGGTAAGCAGCAAACTGTTCGCGCAGGTTACCTTCATGCCCAGAGGAAATCTGAGTTGGTGCGAGATTTAGACCACCGTCAAAGTTTGAATTAGCCATGATTATTCTGTAACCCCCTTGGTACCGGTGATGTATCCCACAACATCATTTTGATTAGTCTTATCTGCGTCAATCTGGGTCACCATGCGGCCCAGATACAAAACCGCTATGTCGTCGCATACCTTTAAAACATCTTGCAAGTTGTGGCTGATGATGATGACGGCAACACCAGAGTCGGCCAGTCTTCTAACGAGATTCAAAACCTGCTCAGTTTGAGCTACACCCAAAGCCGCCGTTGGTTCATCCAGAATCACCAGCTTGGAGTTTCTTAGTACAGATCGAGCAATTGCAACGGTCTGCCTTTGACCTCCCGATAGGGAGGAAACTTTTTGTCTTACCGACTTCACGGTTCTAACCGAGAGACTCTGCAGCGCCTTAGTTGCTTGCAGTTCCATGGAAGGCTCGTCCAGGGTTCCCTGCAGTGTCTCTTCTCGACCCAGGAACATGTTTTGAACAATGTCCAGGTTTTCGCACAGTGCTAAATCTTGATAAACAACCTCGATGCCAAGGGCTGCAGCCTCACGAGGGTTTTGAATGTCAACTGGCTGACCATCGAACAAGACAGTTCCACTGTCGTAGGGCTGAACACCAGCTAACCCTTTGATGAGAGTGGACTTACCCGCACCGTTGTCGCCAACCAATGCGGTTACCCTGCCCGCATAGGCGACCAGGTCAACACCCTTTAGTACATCTACCGGGCCAAAGCTTTTGACCACATTCTTTAGTTCAATAACTGGTTGC
>JBMLPC010000084.1:0-5323 GCA_049242305.1 Aquiluna sp.
CGCCGTTAGGGCAGTGAAGTCCAATGCTGTTTTGCTTGCAACAGATCACGCAGCGGTTGGAATTGGCATGGGTCAAGTCAACCGCTTGGATTCTTGTCGCCTAGCTGTTTCAAGAGCCGGTGCCAGAGCGCGAGGATCCGTTGCGGCTTCAGATGCATTTTTTCCGTTTGCCGATGGGCTAGCTGTGCTTATCGAAGCTGGAGTTAGAGCCGTGGTGCAGCCAGGTGGTAGCGTGCGCGATGAAGAGGTAATTGCTTCTGCTAAGGCAGCAGGTTTAACAATGTATTTCACTGGCGAAAGACACTTCTTTCACTAAGCAACTTGTCTGCGTGAATTTTGCTAGTCTGTAGGGCTGGCCAGGCCAGCGGAAGAGATAAATGCAAAATTCCGAAAAAGGAACCCTTCGAGTTCTTTGGCGATTAGTGCCATTCGCGAAGAAAGCCTTACCCAGAATCTTTCTTGGGGTGTTGGCTGCAATCGCAGCGCACATGTTTGCTCTGGCAATTCCGCAGCTTTTGCAGGGTCTCGTCAATTCACTAGTCAGTGGGGGACTCGAGGCGCTCCTCCCAGCGGTTGGGCTTATTCTCGCTCTCGGTATTGCCGAAGCTTTGTTTGTTTTACTAAGGCGTTGGTTGGTCCTTACACCAGGAACTTTCGTCGAGGCCGACATGCGCAATGCCCTCTATGAAAAGTTGCAGGATTTGCCGGTTGCGTTTCATGATCGCTGGCCATCGGGGCAGTTGCTATCGAGAGCAATCTCTGATTTGAGCCTAATTCGAAGGTGGTTGAGTTTTGGCCTAGTGCTCTTCACTGCCAACCTAATAACCATCATGGTTGGGCTTGGAATACTCTTCACATTCAATTTTTGGCTGGGACTGATTTTCTTTGTTGCCACTATTCCGATCTGGATCGCAGGCTTCTTATTCGAGGGCAAATACAACGTAGTTGCAAGATTGAGCCAAGATCAATCCGGTGATCTGGCAACCAGAGTCGAAGAGGCAGTTCACGGAGTTCGAGTTCTGAAATCATTTGGTCGCGGTAGCTTTGCTGCCAGCCAATTCTCGTCTCAGGCAACTGAGCTGCGTTCAACCGAGCTGAAGAAAGCTAAAGCGGTTGCAAACATCTGGCTTTATCTGATCATGATTCCAGAGTTGGCAATTGGCCTTTCGATGCTGGCTGGCATCTGGCTAGTCGCACAAGGAGAGCTAAGCGTAGGCTCCTTGGTTGCGTTTTTTGCAACTGCGATTGTCTTGCGCTGGCCCACCGAGTCACTGGGCTTTCTACTCTCCTTCACTCTCGAGGCTAGAACTGCAACAGAGCGCTTCTTTGAGGTGATGGACAGTCAAAACAAGATTGTTGATCCAGTGCAGCCCCAGGTTCTGAGTGAACCTAAGGGACTTCTGGAGTTCAAAGATGTCAGGTTCCAATTTCCAGATGTGGAAAGTAGCGACGGAGAGTTGCTACGCGGAGTTAACCTGCGAGTCGAACCGGGAGAGTCGGTAGCACTGATTGGCCTTACGGGTTGTGGCAAGACAACTCTCACTGCGCTAACAACCAGGCTTTACGACGTAACGGGTGGGTCAATCACAATAGATGGTGTTGATATCAGGGAGTTCAGCAGAGCTGAACTGAGAACCTTGATTGCCATGGCCTTCGAAGATGCGACTTTGTTCTCGTCTTCAGTTAGGGAAAACATTCTGCTTGGCAATCCAACTGCGTCAGAGGAAGATCTCAAGCAGGCGATTGAAATTGCTCAAGCACAATTCGCCTATGACCTTCCGAATGGCCTTGACACCACAATTGGCGAGGAAGGTCTCTCGCTTTCAGGTGGCCAACGTCAGCGAGTGGCACTGGCAAGAGCGGTGGCAGCTAAGCCGAAGATTTTAGTTTTGGATGACCCTCTCTCGGCCCTTGATGTTGATACCGAGGCCATGGTTGAAGATGCCCTTCGCCATGTCCTAAAGGACACAACTGCCCTGATTGTTGCTCACAGACCTTCCACCGTGATGTTGGCTGACAAGGTAGCGCTGCTTGAAGATGGTCGGATCTCAGCCTTTGGAACTCACCAGGAACTTCTTCGCACATCTGAGCACTACCGCTACGTCATCACCTCTTTAGATTCCGAGCAGAAAGAACGGGAGGTGAACCTATGAGCATGTATGGAACAAATGATGAAGAGAGAACTGACCTAACTAAAGAAGAGTCAAAGTATGTTCGAGCACGTTCTAGGCGTCTCCTTAGCTCCCTGCTGAATCCCATCAAGGCTCGGATTTACCTTGCAATCTTGCTTGGAGTAATTTCAACGGCTCTTCGCGTGGCGGGGCCAGCCTTGATTGCCCTTGGAATTGACTGGGCCCTTCCGAAGGCAATTCTTCGACAGTACAACGAACTTTGGATTGTGGTGGGAGCGTATCTTTCTGCGGCTCTCGCAACTTCAATTTTGACCTATTTGTTCTTGATGCTGACGGCCCGACTGGCTCAGCAAATGCTGTTTGATTTGCGGAACCGCATGTTCGTCCATACCCAGAAGCTGTCGGTTGAGTTTCATGAGCGCTATACAGCTGGCCGGGTGATTGCCCGACAAACCTCAGATCTTGAATCAATTGCTGAGCTGTTATCAGGTGGCCTAAACGAGCTGGTGATTGGTGGCCTCTTCATGACCTTCACCGCTGTTGCCCTGTTTATCCTGGACCCTACCTCTTTCCTAATTTTGCTTGGTGCCCTGTTGCCACTGGGAATTCTTACTCGCTGGTTCCAGGTCAAGACAAACCGCGGCTACCGAAAGCAAAGAGTCGCCTCCAGTCGATTGATTCAATATTTCGTTGAGACCATGACGGGTATTCGTGCGGTGAAGGCGTTCCGCAAGGAAAAGCGTAATGAAAAACACTTTGGTGGGTTGGTAGAGGATTACCGCAAACACAACGCTCATCTAATTCAACTATTTGGTATCTACGATCCAGGCCTCATCATGATTGGCAACATCACGGTTGCGACAATTCTGCTAGTTGGCGGATATCGAGTCTTGGATGGTTCGTTGGGAATCGGAGTGCTCACCGCTGCGATTTTGTATGCCAGAAGATTCTTTGATCCCATGGAAGAAATAGCCATCTTCTATAACTCTTACCAGTCGGCCGCCGCTGCCTTGGAGAAGATTTCCGGAGTGCTGGAGGAGGAACCATCAGTTCCGGAACCATCAAATCCCGTTGCATTTGCCAGCTCCAAAGGCGAAGTGAAATTTGATGCGGTTCAATTCCAATACTCAACGGGTCCGGTAATTCTAAAGAAATTTGACCTCAGCATTCCGGCTGGTCAAACCATCGCACTGGTTGGAACAACGGGAGCTGGCAAGTCGACCCTGGCCAAGCTAATTGCACGCTTTTATGACCCAACCGAAGGAACGGTCAGCCTGGATGGGGTAGACCTTCGGGAAATTGCAAATAAAGATCTGCGAAGAGAAGTCGTTATGGTTACCCAGGAGGCATATCTCTTCTCTGGCACTGTGATTGAAAACATTCAACTCGGTCGACCGGGCGCAAGCATCGAGGACGTAATTGCTGCCGCCAAGGCGGTCGGGGCACACGAATTCATTTCAAAGTTGCCGGATGGCTATGAAACAGACGTTAATAAGCGAGGTGGCAGAGTCTCGGCAGGTCAGCGCCAGTTGATTTCTTTTGCACGGGCATTCTTGGCTAACCCGGCTGTCCTAATTTTGGATGAAGCGACTTCTTCATTGGACATACCATCCGAGCGCATGGTGCAGCGTGGCCTAAAGAGCTTGCTTGCGGGAAGAACCGCTGTCATCATCGCTCACCGATTATCAACGGTCTCAATCGCGGACCGAGTACTGGTGATGGAGCACGGGGAGATTATCGAGGATGACTCCCCAGCCAAGCTCGCTGCTGGTCAGGGTAAGTTCGCCAAGCTCTATCGAGCTTGGAAAGATTCACTGGTTCAGTAGCCGATAGGCTAGAGGCTGCATTAGCGCCTCGCGCATTGAAATCAGGAGCAAAATGAGCAAAATCAAGGTAGTTGGCAAGGTTGTTGACCTCGACGGCGATGAGATGACCAGAATCATCTGGCAGGAAATCAAGGACACCCTAATCCTTCCATTCTTAGACATTGACATTGACTACTACGACCTGTCTATTCAAAACCGTGATGCCACCGATGACCAGGTGACTGTCGATGCGGCTAAGGCAATCAAGCAGCACGGTGTTGGTGTCAAGTGCGCAACTATCACTCCTGACGAAGCGCGCGTTGAAGAATTTGGTCTGAAGAAGATGTGGAAGAGCCCTAATGGGACTATTAGAAACATCCTCGGTGGTGTTGTGTTCCGCGAGCCAATCATCATCTCTAATATTCCAAGACTGGTTCCTGGCTGGACTAAACCAATTGTGATTGGTCGTCATGCGCATGGTGATCAGTACAAAGCAACCGATTTCAAGGTGCCAGGTGCCGGCACCGTAACCATCACCTACACTCCAGCAGACGGTTCGCCAGCCCAAACTATGACAGTGGCTGAGTACCCAGAAACCGGTGGTGTTGCGATGGGTATGTATAACTACATCGACTCAATCAAGGATTTCGCAAGATCATCTTTCAACTACGGACTCTCTCGTGGTTTCCCTGTCTACATGTCTACCAAGAACACAATCTTGAAGGCTTACGATGGTGCTTTCAAGGACACCTTCCAGGAGATCTTTGACACTGAGTACAAAGCCAAGTTCGAAGCTGCTGGTCTTACCTATGAACACCGACTAATCGATGACATGGTTGCATCGGCTTTGAAGTGGGAGGGCGGTTATGTCTGGGCTTGTAAGAACTACGACGGCGATGTTCAGTCTGACACCGTTGCCCAAGGCTTCGGATCACTTGGTCTAATGACCTCTGTTCTCTCCACTCCAGACGGAAAGACTGCTTTGGCAGAAGCAGCTCACGGCACCGTGACTCGTCACTACCGCCAGTGGCAAAAGGGAGAGAAGACCTCAACCAATCCAATAGCTTCAATCTTTGCCTGGACAAGAGGTCTGATGCACAGAGCTAAGTTGGATGGAACACCGGATGTTGACACCTTTGCCAAGACATTGGAAGACGTTGTGATTAAGACCGTGGAAGCCGGTCACATGACCAAGGATCTTTCGGCTCTGGTTGGTCCAGGCCAAGCCTGGGAAACCACCGAGGAGTTCATGGCAACACTTGCTAGCAACATGAAGGCAAGAATGGCTTAACAACTCAGCCTTTTGTGAGGCTGTGGATAACTCCCTGCGGGAAACCGCGGGGAGTTTTATTTTCTGCCCATGAAAATACGCAATATTGTTTTGGC